>WRNK01000184.1 GCA_009776675.1 Methanimicrococcus sp. | reverse complement strand
TTCTGTTTATACGGGCATCACCATTGCCGAATACTTCCGTGACATGGGCTATGACATCGCTTTGATGGCTGACTCAACATCACGCTGGGCTGAAGCAATGAGAGAAATTTCATCTCGTCTTGAAGAAATGCCCGGTGAAGAAGGTTATCCGGCTTATTTGTCTGCCCGTTTGGCTGAATTCTACGAACGTGCCGGTGTTGCCCAGTCTCTTTGTGAGAAAGACGGCTCTATTACAGTTATCGGTGCCGTTTCTCCGGCAGGCGGCGACTTCTCAGAACCTGTGACGCAAAACACACTTCGTATCGTGAAGGTTTTCTGGGCGCTTGACTCCAAGCTGTCTCAAAAGAGACACTTCCCGGCCATCAACTGGTTAAACAGCTACACGCTTTACATGGACACATTGTCGCCCTGGTACACATCAAACGTGGCTCCTGACTGGAACGAATTGAGAGGAAAAGCGATGGAAATTCTCCAAGTCGAATCCGAACTTCTTGAAATTGTTCAGTTGGTCGGCTCCGATGCACTTCCCGAATCTCAGCAGATTACACTTGAATCGGCACGTATGGTTCGTGAAATTTTCCTTCAGCAAAACTCTTTCCATCCGGTTGACACATACTGTTCATTTGACCACCAATACAAGCTTTTAAAGAGCATTATGAGATGGGGCGAATTGGCATCCAAGCACCTTGCAGACGGCGCCACCATAAAGTCTCTCATCGACATGGAATCCAAAGCGGAATTGGCAAAGGTCAAGTATGAAGAGAAGTTTGATGAACTCTTGGCGCAAGTCATGGACAAGATGGAAAGCGAGTTTTCAACCATCGGCGGAGGTTATTAAAATGGTCAAAGAATACAAGACAATTACGCAAGTGGCCGGTCCGCTGATTTTCGTTGAAAAGACAGAACCGGTCGGTTACGGTGAATTCGTAAACATTCGATTGGCTGACGGCTCCATTAAAAGGGGAGAAGTTTTGGATACCTCTGAGGATGTTGTCGTTGTTCAGGTTTACGAAGGAACAGGCGGTTTAAATGAGGATTGCAGTGTGGTTTTCACCGGCGAGACTTTGAAACTTCCGGCATCAATCGACCTTCTCGGCAGAATTTTATCAGGATCCGGTCTTCCAAAAGACGGCGGTCCGCAAATTGTTCCCGAAAAAATGATGGATATCTACGGTGCTGCGATGAATCCGTATTCTCGCGCTCAGCCTAAAGAGTTCATTCAAACGGGAATTTCAACGATTGACGGAACCAACACATTGGTTCGCGGTCAGAAACTTCCGATTTTCTCGGCATCGGGTCTTCCTCACATGGAAATTGCTCTTCAAATTGCTCGTCAGGCAAAAGTTCCGGGCTCGGAAGAAAAGTTCGCGGTCGTTTTCGCTGCGATGGGCATTACAAATGAAGAAGCCCAGTACGCGATGGAAGACTTTGAAAAGACAGGCGCTCTTGAGCGTGCGGTCGTTTTCTTAAACCTTGCGGATGACCCTGCTGTCGAGCGTTTGATTACGCCGAAGATGGCTTTGACGGCTGCCGAATACTTGGCTTACGAGCACAATATGCACGTTCTTGTTATTTTAACGGACGTGACGAACTATTGTGAAGCGCTTCGCCAAATGGGTGCGGCAAGAGAAGAAGTTCCTGCAAGACGCGGTTATCCGGGTTATATGTACACTGACTTAGCCGGTGTTTATGAGCGTGCCGGTGTTATCAAGGGCAACAAGGGGTCTGTGACGCAAATTCCGATCTTGACTATGCCCGGTGATGACATTACGCATCCGATTCCCGACTTGTCCGGCTACATTACTGAAGGACAGATTGTGGTTTCAAGAGAATTGAACAGAAAGGGTATTTACCCGCCGATTAACGTTCTTCCGTCGCTTTCGCGTTTGATGAACTCGGGTATCGGCAACGGTAAAACAAGAGAAGATCACAAAGCCGTTTCTGACCAGCTTTATGCCGGTTATGCTGAGGGTCGTGACCTTCGTGGTCTTGTTGCCATTGTTGGTAAAGAAGCTCTTTCTGATCGTGACAAAAAGATTCTTGAGTTTGCCGATTTGTTCGAAGACAAGTTTGTTCGTCAGGGCCGCTCTGAAAACAGGTCGATTGAGGATACGCTCCAAGTCGGCTGGGATATTTTGTCCAGTTTGCCAAAAGCCTACTTGAACAGAATTGACAACAAGTATATTGACAAGTATTATCCGGAAAAGGCTGAGTGATCGCCATGGCAGTTTCAGATGTAAAGCCGACGCGTTCTGAGCTTCAGGATGTTCAAAAGAAAATCAAGCTCTCTCAAAACGGGTACAAGCTGCTCAAGATGAAGAGAGATGGTTTAATTTTGGAATTTTTCAAAATCCTGAATCAAGCCAGAGGAGTCAGAGAGGAATTAGATGCCGCTTACGCCGTTGCCGTTGATAAAGGCAGCCTTGCGTCTGCCGTTTCCGGCTCCTTTACGCTCAAATCGGCTTCTTTTGCTGTCGATGCCGTTCCGACCATTGAACTGAAAAGCACAAACATTATGGGTGTTGTGGTTCCAAGAATCCAAGGTTCCGACGTCAAAAAGCCCCTTCACAAAAGAGGTTACGGTCTTGTCGGCACCAACGCCTATATCGATGACGTGGCAGATTCCTATGAGATTCTCGTAGAAAAAATCATTCTTGCCGCCGAACTTGAAACAACAATGAAAAGACTTTTGGACGACATTGAAAAAACCAAACGCCGTGTTAACGCGTTAGAATTCAAAGTCATCCCCAATTTCCAAGAACAAGTTTCGTTCATCCGTTTGCGCCTTGAAGAAATGGAAAGAGAAAGCATGTCCAGTTTAAAAAAGATTAAACAAAAGAAAAGCAAACAAGCGAGTTAATCGCTCTTTTAGCTTTTCTTTTTTTCTGTTTTTTTGTGTTCCTTCATCATGGTTCTTTATATCATCATGGCTCTTTGTAAATACACAATATTAAAGGGATTCAAATGAAAATAAAAATCATTTTGATAGGAGTTTTATTATTTCTCTCTGTTTTTGCTGCCGGATGCCTTACTCCGGATCCTTCGCCGCTTCCCCCCGAATCTGGAGTGCATTATAACCCTGACTAGGAAACAGTTGAATTCAAAAGCGGTGCCCCTGATAATATTCCATCAGGCGATGATATTGAGCGTTATGCTCCATTTCCTCCTATAAATTACTCTATGCCCGGACAGGGGTCTAGAGAAACATTGGAAAATTATTCCGATTTAATCGTTT
>WRNK01000183.1 GCA_009776675.1 Methanimicrococcus sp. | reverse complement strand
ATGTCCGATTCAAATAATCAAGAAAAGAGTTTTCATTTAAATTTTCATTAAGTTTCATGTAATTTTTCATTTATTTCATTCACGGCAATTTCGGTGGTTTCTTTGTTTATTGAATTTAAAAATCAGGTTCAAAAAATTTTAAGCGAGGCGGCGTCCTCTCTGGGATATCAGATAAAAGAAGAAGATGTTTCTTTTGAGGTTTCCGAACATGCGGATTTGGCGACGCGTCTGGCTTTTCAGCTTATGGACAAAAAAGGAAATCCGGCAAAAATTGCGGCAGATTTAGTGGCTGCCGTTTCTCAGGATCAATTGAAAAAAGCCGACTTGATTGGAAAAATCATCTCTCAAGGTCCTTATATTAACATTTTTGTTTCTGATAAATATCTGTCTCAAACGGTTGCAAATGCCATTGCTGCCAAAGAACATTTCGGTTCCGGAAAGCGTAAAGGAAAAGTTCTTTTAGAGCATACTTCTGCTAACCCAAACGGTCCGCTTCATGTCGGTCATATTCGAAATGCCATCCTCGGCGATACGCTTTCCAGAATTTTGAAAAAAGCCGGTTATGGTGTTGAAGTTCAATATTATGTCAACGACATTGGCCGCCAGATTGCTGTTGTTTCATGGGGCTGTTCTAAATATGAATTGAATCTGTCCTTAAAACCCGACAATGCAATTGTCGATGTTTATGTAAAAGCCAATGCGGATATCGCAAACGATGAGTCGATATACCTTCAAATTGAAGGTCTGATGCAAAAAGTCGAATCCGGTGACATTGAAACAATTGATAAATTCACAAAAGCTGTTGATTTGGCTTTAGCCGGCATTCAAGAAACGCTTTTGTTCATGAATGTCAAGCATGACACATTTGTCCGCGAATCTCAGTTTATCCAAAACGGTGCCGTTTGGAATATGATTTCCAATTTGGAAAAAACGGGCCGTGCAAAAGATGACAAAGGCGCCCTTGTCGTCGATCTTTCGGATTTCGGTTTTGAAAAGACACTCGTGATTCGTCGGTCAAACGGCACATCTCTTTATACGACACGAGATTTGGCTTACCACGAATGGAAAGCCCCTCAATGTGACCGTGTGATTGATGTTTTTGGTGCAGACCACAAATTAATTTCGGGACAGTTGCGTGCCGCTTTAAAAATACTCGGCATTAAAGTCCCCGAAGTTGTTATTTTTGAATTCGTCTCTCTCCCCGAAGGCTCTATGAGCACACGCCGTGGGGTTTTCATTTCCGCCGACGATCTGCTTCATGAAATGGTTGACAAAGCATATGAAGAAGTTGACAAACGCCGCCCCGAAGAATCAGAAGATTTCAAACGCAGCGTTGCAAAAATGGTCGGCATCGGCGCCGTTCGTTATGATATTATTAAAGTTTCCGCCGACAAATCGACCGTTTTTGACTGGAAAACAGCGCTTGATTTTGAAAAGCAGAGCGCACCGTTTATTCAATACGCACATGCCCGATCTTCCAACATTTTGGCAAAAGCGGCAGAAAAAGGCATCATACCAAAGAGCGGCATCCAAGAAGGATTTGCCGATTATTCCCTCTTAATTGAACCGCATGAAACCGCTTTAATCAAACGCATTGCCCAATTTGAGCAAAAAATTGAAGAATGTGCCAAAGACCTTAAACCGCACACATTTGCCATTTACGCACGCGAGCTGGCAGATGATTTAAACCAATTCTACCGCTATGCCCCGGTATTAAATATTGAGGATGCCGATTTAAAGAAATCAAGACTGGCGTTGGTTTTTGCTGCAAAAACAGCCCTCTCCAATGCCCTTTCCGTTCTTGGAATTGAGGCGCCGGAGTCTATGTAATCGAAAACAGAAAAATTGTTTTTCCTTTTTTGTTTTCTTTTTTTCCATTTTTTTCCTTTTTCCATTTTTTTCCTTTTTCCATTTTTTCCTTTTTCCATTTTTTTCTTTTCTTTTCATTTCCCCTTCTTTTTAGAAAATGCTTTATCTTTTTGTTTCCATGGGATACATATGACTGAAATTCTTTTTGATGATATTGGGAGTTTTCCGCTGCCGTCTCCAAATTCCAAATCTGCCGTCAGCGAAGCGGCTTTTAATCGAAATGAAGATGGTATTCTCTTTTTGATTTTATCTCAGATTTTTGAAATGAAAGTCAAAGCAGGCGTTCAAATTCCGACTTATCCGCAGGTTCGAGACATGACGGAACAATTCTTAAGGCCGATTCGCAATGAAAAAATGTGGGAAACCCCGTTTGAATTAAAAGAAAAATTTGCAGAAACGGTAGAGACCATCGCTCTCGAATCTTTTTGCCAAAGATTAAAAGAGGAAACGGGCGAAGTCCCCAAAATCCGATACTGTGTCACCGGACCGACCGAACTGTTTTTGAAGGAATTCGGTGGCTCTTCTTATAGTGACATTTATCAACTGTTTGCAAAAAATGTGAATACTTTTGTTAAAAAAGCAATGAAAGATGCGAAACACTTTAAAATTTCAACCGTTTCAATTGACGAGCCAAGCATCGGCATCAATCCTGAGTTATCTCTCCCCGCAGACGAAATTGTAAAAGCATTATCAACCGCCGGCGATTACGCATGCAAAAACGGAGCAGATGTTCAAATTCATATTCATTCGCCGCTTTATTATGAACTCGCCTGCCAATCATCTTCCATCAATGTGATCGGAATGGAGTCCGCAGCAACGCCGTCTTATGCCGACATGATTGACAAAAAAACGCTTGAAAAATATGACACATTCGTCCGCGCCGGCATTTCAAGAACGGATATTTTCAACATGGTCGGCACACTCAACGAAAAATACGGCGGCAATGTTTGGGAAAACGAAGCCGTTCTTCGTGAGATTACAACAGAAATTGAAACGCCGTCTGTCATTGAAAAAAGATTGGCTCATTTGTCTAAAATCTTTGGCGGCCGCATTAAATACGCCGGTCCTGACTGCGGATTGGGCTCTTGGCCTTCTTATGATTTAGCATCGTCCCTTTTAAAAAATACGGGTGAAGCGATCCGATCTTTTAATCAAAAGCAGGAATAAGATAAAAAAGACAGAAATGAAATAAAAATAAAGGTGCTTCATTCATGGCTCATCATCGCAAAAAAAACAAGGATTTGTCTAAAAAAATTGCCGAGGAGCGTATCCAACGCCTTTTTGAGCTGGCGGAACAAAATTTTCATGATAATCCGACACGAACACATCGTTATGTCATGTTGGCGCGCCTCATTTCAATGCGTTACC
>WRNK01000182.1 GCA_009776675.1 Methanimicrococcus sp. | reverse complement strand
ATAACGAAGTTCCTCATTTTCTTGAGGCTGAAACTTATAACTGCCGTATCTCTCATCCGGATGCAATAATATTTCTTTGCCGGCTTTTGATACACTCTCTTTAATAAACGCTTCCAGCTCAATCAGCGGAATCATGCCGTCTTCTAAAGAATCGGCTTTTTTGACGTTATTGATGTAAATATGAGCTAAACCTTCACCAATGGTAATGTCCATCATAATGCAAAAAGCATTATAACATTCATTTTCGTCCAACTCAGAAAGCAGCTTGTTGTAAAAAGAAAGACCAAAACTGTCGTTTTCAAGATCATAATCGGCTTTAACCATCACTTCGTCTGTGCCGATTGTTTGCCCAAACATTCCAAAGCCGAACTTTTCGCCGCTTGTTCCCGGCAGGTAAGGGAAAACTTTCCATTTATTTTGGAATTGTTCCGGCAGGCGGGAAGTCAAATAGGGAAGCAGATAAAACAGATAATATCGGCCGCTGACAGAAAAAGTCAGTTCGTGGTTGCCGCCGATGTTGAAATGGATGTCATTTGAAATCAACTGAACCCCTTGGGATATAAAAACAACGACTTCGTTTGTATCGTGTTTGTCGCGATTTGTTATAATGTCTGATAAGTATTCTTCGTTTTGAGTAAACCATTCCCAAAAATTGCCGACACGCTCCTTGAAAGAAACATAGGGACCACTATTTTCCAATTCAGAAATACAACATTTCAAAAACATTTGAGCCTCTTCATCTTCCGGATCAGATTCTAAAACACATTCAAATTCCTTTTTAGATTCTTCAAACTTGCCTAAGTAATAATAAGCATAACCCAAACGGAAATGCCAGAGGATATCGTATTGACCTTCTTTTTGAACCGATAAAAGCAATCGAACTGCTTCCTCATATTGGTTTTCATTGTTGTAAGCACGTGCTAAAATACCCGTCAATTGATAGTTGCGTTCTTTTTCCGGAATCCCTAAGATTAATTGGATAATTTTCTGATGCTCACCGTTTTCATGCAGATTTTCGCATTGTTCAATCATTTCGTTTGTCATATGTATGCGTCCTATTTTTTGTTGAAACTGTTCAAGGAATGCATAATAAAGAATACCAGAGAATAAATAATATTGTACGATTTAAGGATAAGCCGCATTGATTCAATGAATAATGTTACACGATTCGATGAATAATATTACATGATTTATGTATAAGCGGCATGATTCAAAAATAGTTAAACGATTCAAAAACGATTCAAAAATGATTCAAAACCAATTTCTGAAAACAAAATTTGAGGGGGTTTCGATGTTTTTGAGGAAAAGGTATTTAAAGTTTGATTTTTTTCATAGGCCGATGCCTCCGAATAAGACATTACATTGCTATCGGCAAGGGTGCCTTTCACATCTTTTTAAAACGACATAGGGTTTTATTCTCGTCAAGATAAACAATTTTATAGCCGCCTTCTTTTGCAGCATCTTCAGCACTTTGGTTGAAATATGCTTTCGCTCAGAAGCAGTCATATTTTTTGTTTCTTCATTAATCTGACGGCGTATCGCGTGAATTTCATCCAAGACAGGTGTGGCTTTACTCATCGTCATTCGCGTTGGCGACAAGCAGATGTTCAAAACCGTGTCTTTTTGCGGCGGCATCACCGCGTTGTTTAAAATATGCTGTACATTCGGAACTCGTCATATTTTTTGTTTTTTCGTAAATTTGACGGCGTATTGCGTGAATTTCATCCAAGACAGGATCATCTATTTTTTTCATAGTCTAGTGCCTCTTTTGGAGAGTTTATTTCTATAGTATTATATCCTAATGAAGTATTGATTTCATTTGTAAATGCAATCGTTTTTTTTCTGACAATATGACGTAAGTTTAGGCTGATAATTGTATCTAATTTATTAACCGAAGCAGTGGCAATGTGCCTCGCATCGGTCAGCGAACGTTTCGGAAGTGCGCCTTCTGAAATATAACATCTTGCAAGATCATCTGCCTCATCAGAGGGACCAAGAACCTTTATACTGTACTGTTTTGTGAGTTTAAACATCTGGTCGTATTTTTCACGAGGCTATATTTTTTTCTTTTCCATAAGTAATTATCCTTTTCCTTTCGTTTTTTTGTTTTTGCCATTGATTTTAGAATCATGCCAATCATTTGAAAGAAAAAGGAAGGAAGATAAACGTTTTTAAAGATTTTCAAAAGTGATAGAATGAAAATTATAGAAAAAGGCTGAAAAATCAAAGTTCGGGGAAAAAATTAATCGCTGTGATATCTTGAAACCATCGGACTTGATTTGACGTTACCCCTTAAAATAGCGAAGAATCTTTTTAGAGTTTGATTTTGGTTGGAAAAAAGATTTGCAAAGTTTGATTTTGGTTGGAAAAAAGGTTTGAAGAGGTTTGATTTTGTTTTTTTAAATTCGAAACATCATTCTTCTTCGAAATGATTAAAAAACGGGGTACCGTTTTTCCTTTAAAAATATTTGAAGATTTGGGGAAAATGGTACCCCCGTTTATTGATTTGTTATAAAATGATGTTTCGGGTTTTTTGTATCCGAAACCCGAATCAACCACCCGTTCGATCAGTCGCCCTAAGGCGGCTGAATCGAACGGTTTCACACCCATAAAAATAAAATGAAAAATGCAAAACCGATTTTTTTGTTTTGAGTTATAGGCAGAGTAAACAATCATAAAAACAGCAACAATAAAGACGGCAACAGAAACATATCGAAACAGCAACACGAAGGGTGACAACAGAAACTATAAAAACAGCAACATAAAGGGCGGCGACGGTAATCATAGCATCAATATTTTTTTTTTAAAACGCTCAAATTTTGCTTTCATCCGCTGCGCTACTGAAAACAAAATTTGAGGGGGTTTGGATGTTTTTGAAAAAGGGGTTGTTAGGGTTTGATTTTGTTTTTGGAAAAGGGGCATTTGGGATTTGATTTTATTTTTGGAAAAGGGGCATTTGGGATTTGATTTGAGATGACAGCTTAATCCTTCATCATATAATCATTCATGGCTTTTGCTGCCTTTTTTCCTGCTCCCATGGCTGAAATAACTGTGGCTGCACCGGTAACGATGTCGCCGCCGGCAAAGACATTTTCGCGGGTTGTTTGTAAATCGTTGTTGACGGCAATTGTTCCTTTTTTGGTTTGCTCAATGCCTGCGGCATCAATGAAAATAAGGGGATTTGGGGATGTTCCGATTGCCATAATAACCACATCGGCGTCAATTATGAATTCCGACCCT
>WRNK01000181.1 GCA_009776675.1 Methanimicrococcus sp. | reverse complement strand
TATTTCAGATATGATTAAAAAGAATGAAAACAAACGGATCATTATGTCAATCATCAAGAACGCCCCCAAAACCGCAACAACCATTGTCATTCGTTCCGACTCTTCCGCACGCGTCAGCAGTTCTCGTGATCCGTATTACAGCTTAATGCGCCGTTTGTTCCAAGAAGATGCCACTGCCATTCGAGGCCAAAAGTTTTTAACACTTATTGAAACCCGCCAAAAAGAAGGAAATCCATTGAGGGCGGATGAATGGGAAATGGTTTTGGAATACTTAAATGTCGGTCGCGCTTCATTTTATTCCATGAGAAACAAATTAACAGGCGCCGGCTTAATTTCCATAAAAAACCAAAAATATCGCCTTTCCGGTGTTTTTTCAAAAGATTTGATGGACATGGCACGCTGGTGGTGGACAGCCGTTTTAGAAAACGATGAAGAATCTATGGAGTTGTAAAAATGACCGGCAATCATGGCATGCCGTTTGCAGCTGTTTTAGAAAATGATTGAAATTCATGGCAGCCGTTTTAAAAAACGATGTGAATTTGCTGATTTGTAAAAATGATAGAGGATATGACATGCCGATTGCAACTGTTTTAAAAAATGGTACATACAGACTTGTAAATCTTTCATAATCCACGAAGCTGCAGCGCCTTCCATTTCGCATTCGGAAAACTATTTATATGTTTTTACAATTATTAGTTCGCTTTAACATCAAAGCCCGATAGTGTAGTGGTCAATCATACGGGACTCTGGATCCTGTGACTACGGTTCGAATCCGTATCGGGCTATTTCTTTATTTTTCTTTATTTTTTTCATTTTCTTTATTTTTTAAAAATCGAGATGGTAAAACATCATGTCAAACACGCTTTTGTCAAACGAGCTTTCTCCCACACCGGAAAAAACAATTGTGATTGTCCGCTACGGCGAGCTTTCTTTAAAGAGCAAAGGCGTTCGTGAAAGATATGAACAAATATTGAAAAACAATATTGAGCAGATGCTTGATTTTTATCATATTCCTTATTCTAAAGTCTGGCGTGATTTCGGCCGTATTTTTGTTGAGACCAAAAGCCCCGAGGCGCCCGAAATTGTCGCACGTGTTTTTGGTGTTGTCAGTGTCTCATCGGCTTATGCTTGTTCTTCCAAAAAAGAAGATATCACCTCTTTGTGTGCGACCGTTGGTGAAAAAATAATTCGGGCGGGTGACACTTTTGCGATTCGGGCACGCCGCGCCGGTAATCATTCTTTTACATCGAATGAAATTGCTGCAGAGTGCGGTGATGCTGTTTGGAATCAATTGATAAATGCCGGAAAAGTTCCGGTGGTTGATTTAACGAATCCCGATAAAACGATTTTTGTTGAGGTGCGCCAAACACACGCCTATGTTTATTTTGAAGCCGTTAAAGGACCGGGCGGTTTTCCCACAGGAACGCAAGGGAAAATGGCAGTCTTGCTTTCAGGTGGCATCGACTCTCCTGTTGCCGCATGGCTGATGATGAAACGTGGCATTGAAGTTATTCCGATCTTTTTTGATAATGGATCATATATGAATTCGATTGCATTTGAAAAAGCAGTTGAAAACGCCAAAGCTCTTTTTTCGTGGGCGCCCGGGAGGCGGCATAAAATGTACCGCGTTTATCATCAAGATTATATGCAGCAAATGATGCAAACATGCCATCCGAAAAACATTTGCTTGATGTGCAAACGCTCAATGTTTAAAATTGCCGGCGAAATTATGAAAAAAGAAGGGGCTTGCGGCATCATTACCGGCAGCTCACTTGGGCAAGTCGCATCTCAGACATCTGAAAATATGATGTCAGAAACTTATAAGCTTTGCCTGCCGCTTTATCATCCGCTCATTGCTTTTGACAAACAAGAAATCGTTGACATCGCCCAAAAAATCGGCACCTTTGAAAACTCCATTCGCTCCAATGGTGAAAAAGAGTGTTTGGCAGTTCCGGAAAAACCTGAAGTCAAAGCCTTGCTGACGGCAGCCGTTGATGAAGAGCAGCGTTTTTGTTTTAATTTGGAAGAAGAAATTCAAAAGGCTGTTTTAAACGCTGAAATTATTGAAATAAAACTTTAATTTTTCATTTCCCTTTTTTTATTTCAGATTGTTTTAATACCACGAATGCCTATTACTCAATGATTTTCAAAGCCAATCATAAACCACACATTAAATCATACATTAAAACACATATGGAGAAAGCTTATGTCAAATGAATATTCTGAAAATTCTGAAAAAGAACTTGTTGAATCGGTTAAAGAATTTTTATCCCACGTCAAGGGTGTCGATGATGTTTTCATATTAACAGAAGAAGACAAAGTGGCTGTTGCCGCCCTTGAAAAAGAAGCTGAGGGAAATGTCTTGATGGGGATGGGTGAAGGCGATAACCAAGGGATTAAAGAGGTTTTCAAAAGGGAACATATTTTGTGCATCACAACAAACAAAGAATATGTTTGGCCGGAACCGCCCAATGTTATCATGATGCAGGGTGAGGAAATAATCGGTTTTGACTGCTCTGAAAAAGACATTGAAAAATATGAAAATCAGCCGGATTATTTTGTCATGGGAACATTCGTGATGAGCAAAACAAAAGCTCCAAAGTCTGCGGGAAAACCAATTGTCGTTTTGCCTCCTAAGCCTTGCGATTTAGGCGGCATTGAACAAGCCTGTGATGCAATTTTAGGATCCCCGTCAACACCCAGTGATGAATACATCCGAAAAGTACACGATTTTTCAGCATCAGCAGAAAAAGGCACTTTCTTTGTCGGATTTAATAAAAAGAAATAACATCCCAAAAATCAAAAAACAATGGCAATCATGGTAATCATGACAATTGTAACAATTTTAATAATCATAGCAATTAACACATAATAAAAAAATTAAAAAATGTTGAAAGAGGTGAGTTTTATTTTCAAAATTTTGACATCTGATCAAGCTGTTGAGATGATACAAGACGGTGCTTGCATCGGTATCAATTCATTTTTGGCTTTGGCAAATCCCAATGAGCTTCATTCGGCACTCGCCCGTCGCTTTCTAAAAACGGGACATCCGAAAGATTTGACGCTCTATTGTGCTTCCGGTTTTGGCGGCTGGAGCGACAAACTGTTTGCAGACCAATACATTCAGCTGGGCGCTGTCAAAAAAATCATTGCCAGCCATTTTATGAGCATGCCGACGGTTTTGAAGATGGTGTCGGACAACAAACTGGAATGTTATTGTATGCCGCTTGGCGTTTTGTCTCACCTCATCCGAGCAAGTGCTTCAGGCAA
>WRNK01000180.1 GCA_009776675.1 Methanimicrococcus sp. | reverse complement strand
GTCGCCGGACAGAACACCGGCTTGAATGGCAGCGCCGACAGCAACAGCTTCATCGGGGTTGATGTTTTTGTAGGGTTTCTTGTTTGTGAATTTTTCAATGAGGTCAACGACAGCCGGAATTCTTGTAGAGCCGCCGATTAGGATGACCTTGTCAATGTTTTCGATGGCTAATTTGGCGTCGGTTAACGCTTGATTCATGGAAGCCAATGTGGAATCCAAAAGATCGGAAATCATTTTTTCAAACTGTGCGCGTGTGATGTCCACATCCATGTGGAGTTGGTCGCCGTCGGGACCGAGTGCAATGAACGGTAAGTTGATGTTGGTGGTGGTCACGCCGGATAATTCGATTTTTGCTTTTTCAGCGGCGTCTTTCAGGCGCTGGAGAGCTGCCGTGTCTTTGGATAAATCAATGCCGTTTGATTTCTTAAATTCGGAAACCAAGTGCTCAACAATTCTGTCGTCAAAGTCATCGCCGCCAAGCTTTGTGTTGCCGCTTGTGGATAAAACTTCAAAGACGCCGTCGCCGATTTCTAAGATTGAAACGTCAAAGGTACCGCCGCCCAAGTCATAAACAAATATTTTTTGGTCTTTGGCGCCTTCTTCTTTGTCTAAGCCATAAGCCAATGCAGCGGCAGTCGGTTCATTGATAATTCTTAAGACTTCCAAACCGGCAATTGTGCCGGCATCTTTGGTGGCTTGTCTTTGTGCGTCGTTGAAATAAGCCGGAACCGTAATGACGGCTTGTGTAATGGTTTCGCCCAAGTAAGCTTCAGCGTCAGCCTTTAATTTTTGAAGAATCATAGCTGAAATTTCCTGTGGCGTGTAATCTTTTCCATTTAAGGTGACTCTGTAATTAGCGTCGCCCATGTGTCTTTTGATGGATGAGACAGTGTTTTTAGAGTTGGAAACAGCCTGTCTTTTTGCAATTTGTCCGACTAATTTTTCGCCTTTTTTGGAAAAGCCGACAACAGAGGGCGTTGTTCTGGCACCTTCCGCATTTGGAAGAACGGTCGGTTCGCTGCCTTCTAAAATAGCCATACAAGAGTTTGTTGTACCTAAGTCGATACCTAAAATTTTTGCCATATTTT
The DNA here is from genome assembly GCA_009776675.1 of Methanimicrococcus sp. The sequence goes on along the minus strand of WRNK01000180.1, from coordinate 2,213 downwards.
TTCACCTGTTTATTTTCATTTAATTTTCTGTAAAGGATTTTGGTAGTGGTTGGATATATTTTTGCTTAATTTTTGTATAAGATTTTGTATTAGGATTTTGTTTTTTTTTGTATGTAGAGAGTCGTTTTTTTTATTTAATGGAATTAAATAAACGCGAAGGGTGTAAAGTGTAAAGGGTGTAAAGTGTAAAGGATAAAGGATGTAGGTTTCCTGGATTTTATTCATCTTCGATGGGACCTGAAACTGTGACCATTGCCGGTCGAATGACTTTTGAATTTAAGGCGTAGCCGGATTTGAAAACTTCCATAATCGTTCCTTCGGGAGAGTCGTTTGTCGGAATTTGAAGGATAGATTCATGAAAATGCGGATCAAACTCCATTCCAAATTCGGAGGGAATTTTTGAAAGTCCGTGAGATTCAAGCAATGTCATCAATTGGCGGTATGTATTTTTGATGCCTTCGATCGTGGAGTTTTTATCAAGGCTTTCATTTTCAGAAGAGACAATTGCGCGCTCAAAGTTGTCCAAAACTTCAATCAAATCTTTCATGACTTGTTCTAAAGCAAATTTGCGTGCATCTTCCATGTGCTTTGTACTTCTTTTTTTGAAATTTTCAAAATCTGCTGCAAGTGTCAGATAAGAGGCGGTTAATTCTTCCACACGTTTTGACAAATCAGCATTTTCTTTTAAAATGAAATCAAAATCAGATTCTTGTTCTAAATTGCCGTCCTCAAAGATGTCTTCGGCAATGTTAGAGAGGTCATCATCTTCTGATAAATTCTCATCAGAAAATTCAATTTTTTCTGTTTTTTTCATTTTTTTCCTCCATTAATCAACAATTCAGTAAAGAAAATATTCATATATAAACCTTTCTGAAAAATCCAAGTGGTGTAAAAAATAAACAAATGCTGTCAAAACATTAACTTTTAGTTAGTATCAAACATTTCTAAAGAATTTATGATATTTATTTAAAATGAAATGATCAAAAATCAAAAGAATTGAAAAAAAATATATTAAAAACAATGTTGACAAAATATCGGAAAGACTGAATGTTAAAACAAAAATGTTGACAAAATATCGGAACTGAAAATTAAAAACTTTCAAACAAATTGGTTTCGGGAATTATAAAGCGTTTTTGATCCGAAATAAAGAGCAAGAAACGACGCTAAACAAACAACCGTACAAATCGTAATCATAATTGCGATTTGATATAAAATCGCAGTCATTGGAAGTGTTCCTGATAAGATCTGGCCCGTCATCATTCCCGGCAGAAATATAATCCCCATTCCGACCATGGTATTAAGTGTCGGAAGCATTGCCGTCTCAAACGCGTTATTGACAAAGGGCTTTAAAATGTTTTGAGGCGACACGCCCAGATTTAACAGGGCTTTGATTTTATTATTTTGTGTTTCAACGGAATATGCAAATGTCTTTAATGCCAGAGTCACGCCCGTCATGGCATTTCCAAGAATCATGCCGCTGAGCGGAATGGTATATTGAGGATCAAAAAGAGAGACGTTGACAACAACAACAACGAAAAAGAAAACCAATGCAAAGCCTGTACCAATAAATGACAGAACAATTGCGGCTTTAAATCGGGAATTCAGTTGTTTATTTTTAGATAAGATATGATAAATCGCAAAAGAAAACATACCGATTAAATAAATTGTCGTAAAAATCGGGGACGGGTTGCCGAAAATATATGTGAGGACAAAGCCGGCCAAAACCAGCTGCAATGTCATTCGAATACCGGCAACAACCAACAATTTTGTTTGGCTGGCGCCGTTTTTTTTCATAACGGCAAGAACAATCAGCAAAAGCAAATAAACCAGCAGGAAGCGAAAGAAGCTTAATTCAACAATTTCTTCCATTAAAGTCCGCCCCCAAGAAAAACCGTGTGATCCGCAAACTTTTCAATTAACAAATGATCGTGGCTTACAATAACCAAAGTTATGGAATGTTCTTGGCAAAACGATTTCAAATTTTGAACCATTAAAAATGAGGTATGATCGTCCAGAGCTGACGTCGGCTCATCCAGCATCAGCACAGTCGGCATGAAAGATAAATAAACGGCAATAAAAACACGCTGACGCTCTCCTCCGGACATAGATGTACAAATCGTGTCCGGTGAAAAATTCAGACAGCAAAGAGAGAGATAGTGTTCGATTTTGTCATCATCAGGCGTCGGCATTTGTCGGGCGGCATAAAATTCCGC
>WRNK01000179.1 GCA_009776675.1 Methanimicrococcus sp. | reverse complement strand
ACTTCTTCTTTGGAATAGCCGAGATTGAGCGGACCAAAAGCAATGTCTTGAAAAACCGTCGGTGCAAAAAGCTGGTCATCCGAATTTTGAAAAACAATTCCAACCTTTTTTCGAAGCTCTCGAAGGCTCGATGATGAATAATCGACATCCTTTCCGTTAAAGAGAACCCTTCCCCTTTTTGGTTTTAATGTTCCGTTTAACAGCAAAAATAATGTTGACTTTCCGGAACCGTTTTTTCCGACAAATGAAATTTTTTTGCCTTCCGGAAGAGCAATTGAAATATTATCAATGGCTTTTGTGCCGTCCGGATAACTAAATTCCAACTCTTTGGTTTCTAAAATCATAACTTAACCCGATAACTGATGATTGAAATTGATAATGATAACTGATTAATTAAAAGAATTGATAACCTCGCGTATAAACATAAACAACCGCTGTTGAAATGATAAAAACTGCCGATAAAAGAACATCCGAAACAGTCATTTTGTAAGATGTTTCATAATAAGGCAATTTGCCGTCGTAACATCTTGAATTCATGGAAAGGAAAAGCCGATCCCCTTGTTCAATTGTTTGAACGAAAAGGCTGCCGACGAGAAGACCGGCAGAATGAATGCTGCTTTTAAGATTGCGGTATCCGAACCTCATTTTTTGAGCAGATTGGATGCTGAATAACAATGAAAGAAAAACAAAAATGTAACGGTAAATGAGCATGGTCAGTTCCATAAAGACATCTAAAAACTTGATGTTTTTGAAATAAGAGAATAATTCAAGCATGGGTGTTGTCATGGATAAGAAAAACATACACGATAAACCGTTCAATGATCTCGAAAAAACCAAAACGGCAAGATTTAAGCTGCCGGTTGTAATTGAGAGAGTCCACCGATAAATCGGAATTGACCACACGGTTTCGCCGCCTTGTGCAAAAAACAGCAAAACGATACAGCTGATAAAAGCAAAACCGAGAACAGAAAAAAATAATTTGAAATAAAAACCTGCCGGAATTTTTCCAAACACGAGAGTCGAAAAAACCATACAAAGTGCAATGAAAACCGGCAATACCGGAGAAGGAGAAAGCAGACCGACAATTAAGCCGAAGAAGACCAAAAGTACTTTTAGTGTTGTATTTTTGTGTCTCAGAGGGCTGAGGAGTGCAATATCATCCAAATTTTGAACCATTCATATTCATTCCGGTAAAATAAACAAAAATAAAAAATTTCCAACGATTATGAGATGGCATGAATTAAAAATTTATGTACAAAAAAAAAAGTTTAATAAAATTTTTTACGTTTTATTAAACTTTAAACAAACTGCATGCAAATGTAAACTTTAAAAGCTTTTATTAAACTTTAGCTGTTCCTTTTTTGGCTTTATTAAGCGCATAATAATATCCAAAGAACCAACCGATTATTAATGCACCGATTGCACCTTGCAGACAGAACAGCAAACTTTCAATTTCGCCGCTTGGAGGCTCCCAAATCGGATCAAAAATCGGCTCATAATCCGGATCAATTTCCATGATTAAATCTTCTGCTTGCCCATCCGCACCCGAAAATTCATGGTCGAAAAGTATCGACTGGGCAACAAAAATGCCGCCGAAAATCAAAAGAACTGCAATTAAAATGTATTCAACTTTTATTGACATATCTCTTCCTCCTTAGGCAGTTATTTTAGCAACTTGCTCTTCCGTTAACGTGCCGGTCTTGACAAAGAACTCGCCTTTGACTTTTGCAATGAATTTGACGGCAACAACAATAATCAAACCTTCAATAATTGCCAGCGGAATTTGTGTGCCTGCAAAGACGATTAAGAATCCCGGAAGAGAGTCCATGCCAAAAGCCAATGCCAATTGCAATGATGTCATGACGTATGTTGCCAAATCTGCTATGAATGCCGCAAGGAAAACAGAAACATAAATGTTTAATTTTGTTTTCTTGAGGACGGCATAAGTTCCCCATGCCAATAACGGACCAAAGAATCCCATAGAGAAAACATTGGCGCCAAATGTGGATAACCCACCGTGAGCTAAAAAGAGTGCTTGGAACAATAAAACAATTGCAGATAAAACTGCTGTAATCGCCGGCATAAATGCAATTGAAGATAAACCTGTACCCGTCGGATGAGAGCATGAACCGTTAACTGACGGAATCTTTAAACTGGACAAAACAAAAATAAAAGCGCCGGAAACAGCCAAAAGCGGCAAAACTTCTCGATTTTTTCGGACAACTTTATTCAGCTGCCAAATACCGACAATTAAAATAATAAGCGTTAAAATCCACCAAAAAATGGCCCATTCCATGGGAAGAAAGCCTTCCATAATGTGCATAATTTTTACTCCATTTCTTTGAAATAAATTTACTAATATTACATTTTATTGTGAAAATGAGAATTAAATTATAAAATCAAATTAACTTTAGAACTAATTCAATACATTTCATTTTTTTATTTATGAAAATGAAACTTCACAAAATTAAATTAGCTTTATGGATGTCAAAGCATATAAGGGGCAAAGATTCGCATAACATATATTATCTAAACAGGTAACATATGAAAATGCCCACAAATGTATCTATTGATCCAAATTGACTCAAAACGAATACAATCAACTTTCAATCAAATCTTTTAAATGGAATAAAACAATTTTACTTGATAAACTTTTAAAAAGGAAAAACTTTTTTGAAAAAGAAGGAAAAGGTATAAAGATAAAATCAGCGAATTGTATTTCCAAAATTATTGAAACTTAAATTAAATTGAGATGTGTCAAAAATGCCTGAACTCATCGGTGTCAGCGGCGGCCCGACAAAACCCGAAATCGTTGCCGTTTCTTTATTTAAACTGAATATTCAAGAAGGGGACGTGTTTGCAGACGTCGGCTGCGGAACAGGGCTTATTTCAATTGAAGCCAAACGATTTGCAAAAGATTTGAAAATTTATGCAATGGATGCGCGCGAGGCGGCTGTAAATGCTGCCGCTCAAAATTTTAAAAACTTCGGCGTTACAAATGCGGAAGTGATTCTTGGCGAATCTTCCGAAGTGATCAGCCGCCTTGATAAAATAGACTGCGCCTTTGTCGGCGGCACAAAAAATGTGACCGCTGTTTTGGATCAATTGATCGAAAAAGGCGTTAAAACAGTTGTCGTCAACGCAGTTCGTATTGAAACCGTTGTTCGCGTCATGGAACACATGAAAAAATGCGGAATATATGATGAAACAATTCACCTGATTGCTTCCAGAAGCGAAGAAATCACCGGAGAAACCATGTTTAAGCCAGAAAATCCGGTGTATATCATAGTCGGACGACAGAAAAAATAAATAAAAA
>WRNK01000178.1 GCA_009776675.1 Methanimicrococcus sp. | reverse complement strand
ATCGGCGCTTATTTTTTATCTATTATGTTATAGTTTTAAAAAATCCTCCATTCGGATATTTTGGTGCATGATATGTTAGCCAAAGGCAGTAAACAAGTTTTTCTTTTTTTTGGATCAATTGCTCTCATCTTTTCCGTCATTCACTTGTTGTCGGGGAAATACTTTTTTCTTTATGCATGCGTTTTTTGTCTTTTGTTTTTTGTCTTTTCTTTTTATTTCTTCAGAGATCCTGAAAGAAATGGTGAAATCAGTTCATATCATATGCTTTCTCCGGCAGACGGGCGTGTTGTGGCAATAGACGGCCATAAAATTTGCATTTTCATGAATATGACAGACGTTCACGTTAATCGCATTCCGATGGACGGAGAAGTTCTTTTGACGCAGCATTCCAAAGGATCTTACTTCCCCGCATTTTTAAAAAGTTCTAAACACAACGAGCGATTGACAACGAAATTAAAAACCCCCCACGGTTTCATTGAATTGGTTCAAATTGCAGGATTTGGCTTTCGAAGAATCCACTCATATATTCATGCAGGAGATGCCGTTTCTCAAAATCAGAAGTTTGGAATGATATTGTTTGGCTCAAGAGTTGACGTCACGATTCCCGAATCTTTTGAGATTCATGTCCATAAATATCAAAAAGTGAGAGCAGGCGTCTCTATTATTGCGTCTTTAAAAGATTCGGAAGTTGAAGAGGACGGTAAATCCTGCAAATTCGATTAAATTTTTTGTGAGTCATTCCCTTGACGAAAAATAAAGCCGAGTCCGAAGAATATATAAAGAACGTGCGTTAATTTAGGAATGTGTTTCATCTTTTAAAAGCGCCTGATTTTGTCTCAATTCTGAATCTTATTTTTGGAATGTGTGCCATCTTTTTTGCTTTCAGCGATGCATTCAGTTATGCAGCGATCTGCCTTTTGATGGCAGCTGTTGCCGATGGTGTAGACGGCTATGTTGCTCGAAAAACATCGGGAGGACCTCTTGGAGCGCATATTGATTCTTTGGCAGACGCCATTTCATTTGGTGTTGCACCGGCTTTATTGATTTACTGTATGAGCATTTCCCCGATCTCAATTGTGTTTATTTGTTTCTATGTCATTTGCGGTGTTCTCAGATTGGCGCGGTACAATGCTTTTCCATCTAAGACCCCCAAATATTCCGGTATTCCGATTACAGGGGCATGTGTCTTTATTGCGTCATCCGTTATTCTTTTTATGGGATTGTCGCACATTGTGACCGTTCCTTATTCAATGGAGTTCTTCTACATTTCAATGTTTATTTTATCCTTGCTGATGATCAGCACCATTCCTTATTCAAAAGCCATGAAGACATCTACTTTTTTGGTTTTGATCTTTTTGTTTGCCACAACAATTCTTTCTGTTTTTATTGACAGCGTTTATGTTTTGATTTTCCCGATTTTTTTGTTCTTTATCTTATTACTGTATCTGTTTTCTCCGCTTCTCGGACTTGTCCGAAAAAAGGAAACAATTGATGTTTAAGAAATATAACGGTGATTCAATTATAACGGTGATTCAATTGTCAATTTCAGACCGTGATCAGGCTTTGTTTGAAGCGGGCATTAAACTTGGCGCCCTTTATCATCAATTTATCGGGACGCCGCTCACTCTTGAAGGAATCCCCGCTCTTGAAAAAACCATTGAAGAAAGCATCGGCGCTCAGCCTTTTACAGAGCAGATTCAAGTCCGCATCAATCCCGCTCTTGTAAAAAAAGAACTCAATGATGTGTTTCAATACACGGAATTGAAAGGGTCAATGCTTTTTGTAACGCTTCGTGTTCGTTACAATACGGCTACCGTCACAGCGATTTTAGAATATGATGAGCGATTAAATTATCCACTCATGAGAATTCACGACATTCAAAACGATTAAGTAATTAATGCCACCCATTTCCGAAAAATCGTATGACATCATATTATTAATTAACTGAGTCATCAATTTCCGGAAAAACGTGTGTCAGCAGTTGGTATGATTCGGTCAGTATGATTTGGAATATAATATAAATCGGAATGCTTAAAATCATTCCAAGCGGTCCAAACAACTGTGCAAAAATAAGAATCACCAAAACCGTTGTTAACGGATTTAAACTTACTTTTCCTGAAATCATAATCGGTATAAAGTAAATATTGTCAATAACCTGAACGGCGACACAAACAATAAATGCAAATATTGCCACTTTCCATCCGATCGCTAAACCGATGATGGTCGGCGGAATGGATGCAATGATCGGGCCGATATAAGGAACATTATTCAATAGCCCCATCATAATTCCCAAAAAGAGCCATCCCGGCAGTCCGATAATGTAAAACCCGATGCAAGAAAGAAGAGCCATTCCGATGGATTCAAGAATTTTTGCAATGAAATAGTTATTGGATTGAACCAATATCGCTGAAGCTGTTTTTTTGAACTCGCCTTGAAATTGAACCGGCACCAATTTCATTATCTCTTTTTTAATTTTTTCTTTATCCGTGAAATACAAGCTAAACAATATCGGATAAATTAAAACCATACACAATGCGTAATATAATAATTGCGAAACAATTGAAGTGATGACCAAACCAATTTGATTGATCAGGTTTTCTATGTAAAGATGAAGTTCATCAACGATTGACTCCGGCAAAACATTCATAAATTCCAATAGCATGGAAAATCCTCGATTTACCATTTCTTGAAGATTGGGCAGCGTCAAAATCAAAGCCATCAAGTGCTCAATTTGTATCATGATGAGATAAATGAGAGCAGATATCAAAATCAAAAGAAGTGCAATTGCAAGTGCATATTTTTGTTTTCTTGTGAAGTTGGTTGTATATTTATTAAAAATTCGACTTCCTTTATCTACAAGAGCAAGTAAACAAATTCCCAACAGAAGAACGATAAAAATTTCCTGAAAATAAAAGAGAACGATAATAATCCCGCACAAAATTAAAAATATGGCAGCCATGAAGACCCAAACTTTTTTATTTGTCGTCAGCGGCAAAAACGATATTTTGTTCATATCGTTTCTCCGTTTTTTATTTTGCAGGAGCATATATATTTATACACGCCTCATCCTATATATAAATGCAACATTTAAGACATTACAGACTGTTTTTATTTCATTTTTCGGAAGTCTTATTTTTTCTTTTTTCCATCTTCTTTTATTTTTTGAATATTCCATCTTCTTTTATTCTTTGAATTTTTCATCTTTTTTTTGAAAATATGAACGTATCAAAGGAAATATTTAAATTCAAATGTCCGATTCAAATAATCAAGAAAAGAGTTTTCATTTAAATTTTCATTAAGTTTCATGTAATTTTTCATTTATTT
>WRNK01000177.1 GCA_009776675.1 Methanimicrococcus sp. | reverse complement strand
GAACAGTGAGGGCGGCAGCTATTATGGTTTCTTTATAGCCTGCGGCAACATTTGCGGGCAGGTTTTTTTCATATTCACATTCATTGTCACTTTCGGATTTGGAACCGCATAAGGCAATCGGAAGTGCAATTATCGGAAAAGCTAAATCTTGGTCGCCGTCGATGCCTGCTTTTCTTAACTTGATAAAGTTTTGAAATGTTTGTTTCAAACTTGAGCCCCATGCCCCTGTTCCGGGATCCAAAACGATTTTTGTGATTCCGGCTTTGGAAACGGCAACAGAGAGTACTTTTAACATTTCCAAATCATTCGGGCAGGATAAAACTATCGGAACATCGAATTCAAGTGCCAGCTTTGCCATTTCGGCACAGTTTGAAAAATCGCAGGCATACATAAGTGGATTTTTGCCTTTTGAAGCCTTTAACCCTTCGTGCATTATTGCCGGACTTTTTGTACATAACACAATCGGTAGACCTGAATTTTTAACAACTGTTTGGACGCATTTTCCAAACACTTTCGGATCACCCGAAACGGATCGAATTGCAATCATGTCTAAATGAAGGAATGTGCCGACATAAAATTTTTGAAAAGCTTGAATTTTTGAAATCCGCTCAAGCAGTTCTTTTTCATCCATCGTATCCCAAACGTCAACCGCAATCGGTGTTTTGTTATAAAATGAGAGTGTGTGGCGAAACATGACATCATCGCCGCCAACCGTCACCCTTTTGTCACCGACACCGATTTCAATTTCTGCAATGGCCGGTTTTAGCAGCTCTGCCAATTTTGCAAAGTTTTGAATTTCATCCGACTGATAGGCGTTTTTGATTTCCTTTACTTTTATTTTGCGTCCGGCAATCTGTACGGCGGCAGCCATTTTGGGTATTTGGAAATATTCTTCGCAGTTTTTCGGGAGGCAGGGATAAATGTCAAGCGGGCTTCTGAGTTTTGCCATTTAATACACCCCCGTCAGCCACTCATCATACGCTTCTTTGGATTCGGCTTTTTTTATTTCAGCGGCGTTTGAAAAGAGTGACATGATTTCTTTTAAATATTTCACAGCTCTTGGGTGCATCATCATGAACAAATCATTTCCGGCAAGCGCGAGCGTCAGTCCGGTAATAATTTCCCAAATCGGCCCGCGGTATTCCCGATCGCCCCAGTCCGAATCTTGAGCCAGCGGGGATGAAATCATCCAAGCTTCACGGGCGCCCCATGCATTTGTTGTTCCCGACGACATCGGAAAAGCAAGTTCGCTGTCTCCCGATAAACCGGCGAGGCGGATGCGTTCCATATTTGAGTAAGCGTAATCTAAACCGTAGCCAAGTGCAGCTGTTGTCGGATCCATGATTAAGCTGTCCTGTGAAATGCCGCATTGGCGAAACAGCTTTCGGTTGAGTTCTTTTTGAGCATTGATATCCATTTGTGTCCATGACAAAACAACATGCCCGTATTTTTTGGCGGCGTCTCCGATTCTTTTATAATCCATATTCAAGTTTGCTGAAGCCAAAAGAACACGCTCACCCTCAGCAGCTTCTGCGGCTTTTTCCAAAACTTCGGGGTCTTTTTTCGGATTGCCGCTGCCCCCAATAACAATCGGAACGCTGACCGCCTGCAAGATGTCTTCAACGGTTTTTGCAGCCTCTTTTGCGGAAGTGTCTTTAATATTTGGATCGGTTGACACGAGGTGAATTGTAATCATATCTGCGCCAAATTCGTTGACAGCTTTTTTTGCCCATGCGGCGGGGTCATCAAGGACGTCTTCATAATTAGAACGCACCGACTTTGCCAAGCTGACCGGCATATCAAAAACATCCATAGTCACTTTGCTTGTATGCGGCATTTGGGAATCAAAAAAGTAAGGCATTGTCGTCTCGCCGCCAATTGTCAACACTGATTTTCGTGTTCCGCCGGTTTTTTTATCGGCGCCTAAAATCACTTCTTGAATGGGGCGGGCAAACTGAAATCCTGAAACATTCAATTTGGTTGCCGGAAGGGATTTGATGAGCTCACCGGAGGCGTTTTCCGTCTCACAGCCAAAAAGAGCGGCAATTTGAGACAGACGTTTAACCGCATCGCTGTCCGGTTTATCTGTTTTATCATCTTTTTGATCTTGAAGAAACGATATGATTTTTTCTAAATCAGAATGTTGAATCTTTGGAGTCATCTTTATTTGAATGTGTTTGATTCTTATTTAAATTCACTGTTTTTAAAATAATTGTTTCGGCTCTTTTTGTTTTAAAAATTTTCAACTCTTTAATTCTTTAATGTTTTTTCAAAAATTGTTCCAGCTCTTTAATTCTTTAACGGTTTTTCAAAAATTGTTCCAGCTCTTTAATGTTTTTAACGTCTTTTTCTGTCGGAAGGGCAGAAATTCGATCTGCCAACTTTTTATCCTTTGCCTTTTGCTTGAGGCGGTTTTTAAGTTTTTCGGAAATCCAAACGACACGATCCCATCCCCCTTCTTTTTGAAGAAACTTCTCTGAAAACAAATAGGTTTCGCCGATCCCCGAAAATCCTGAAATTTGCTGCCCGTATCCCGTAAAAATCGACATTTCTTCAAAAGAAACACCGTTGACGCAGTCGCCTTCGGTTTCCCTGCCAACGAGACCGATCCCGTCAAGTTCGGGGATATAAAAAGCAATAATGTCAAAAGAAGAACCGGTCGTATGCGGATTTTCAATCAGAGAATATAAAAATACCGATTGGGTTTCGCCTCTGCTCTCGATTTGTACCGCATCATTAACGCCGGTATATTCGCCGGCAGTACTGTCAATCAATTCTCCTTTTTTAATTTCAAAAACAGGACCGTCGGGATTTGATATACAAGCTGCGCCGGCTTCAAACCAATTGATCGTTCCGCAAACCGATGGATGATCCGGCGTAATAATGCAAACATGAGACGGACAGCCGATTTGACAAATACGGCAGCCGTAAAAGACGGGAACATTTTCGTCATGAAGGGATAAGGCGCGTTCATCCCGTGCATTGTAAATTTGAAGTGCATTTTTCAGTTCCTTTCCAACAACGGATGGGTCTGTTATGATTTGAATGAATACATTTTCAATAAACGGGAAGTGTTCTAAAATCAAATCTTTCAAATCATCTTGAATTTCTTCAAATGTAAGACCGTTTGAAATCGCCTTTTTACTGACCCTGATTTCTATTTTATCACGTGTTTGCTGATGTGTTACTCCATATTCAAGTTTGCTGAAGCCAAAAGAACACGCTCACCCTCAGCAGCTTCTGCGGCTTTTTCCAAAACTTCGGGGTCTTTTTTCGGATTGCCGCTGCCGCCAATCACAATCGGGACGCTGACCGCCTGCAAGATGTC
>WRNK01000176.1 GCA_009776675.1 Methanimicrococcus sp. | reverse complement strand
ATTCAAAACATATTCAAAACATATTCAAAACTAATCAAAACATAATCAAAACACAATCAAAACACAATCAAAACACAATCAAAACACAATCAAAACATAATCAAAACATAATTAAAACTAATCAAAACATATTCAAAACATATTCAAAACATATTCAAATTTAAAAAACAATAATGGTTAAAATGGTTAAAATGGTTAGAATGGTGCATAAAAATGAAATCCTTCGCTTTAATTCGGGCGGATGACCCCGATAAGGTAAAAATAGCATTGCATGATTTAGAAACGTATGGACACATGCAATTCAGTGAAAATCCTAAAAATATTGCAACGAAATATGCAGATCATATTTTAACAAACGTCATGGGCGCTCTACTCAAAAACGAATGCTTTGCAGCATCGCTTGTTCAATTGGAGACACCGCCGGGCGCTGCAATCAGCAACTTGAAAAAAATTCACCCTCCGGCACATATCATTATTATCAGCCCAAGGCATGAAAAAATTTATGAAGAGTTAATAATCAATTACGACAATTTTCCTGATTTTGATAGAAAATTCATGACTGTCCCAAAAGATAAAAAAACGGAATAAGTTTTTTATTTCTCTTTTATTTTCCAAAAACATTTCTCCTCATAGCGTTTTTTTATACTGCCGCATTCATCTTATTTTGTGAATGTTTTTATAGAACGGAACACTTGATATTTGAAAAAATAAGAATTGAGCAGAAAAAATTCAAAAATGGTAGAATAAACGACCGGATAATACAAGGAGACTGCAATCATGGGTGCGGATATTGGAGATTTATTGGAACGCGAAGAATTGACACCGACGGAGCGAAAAGGAAAAATAATCGCTTTTGATGCTTATAATGTGATTTATCAATTCATCACAACAATCCGCGGACAAGACGGAAAACCGCTGACTGATGCAAACGGCAACATGACCTCCCATTTATCCGGAATATTATACCGAACCTCCGGATTTATGGAAGACGGCATTAAGCCTGTTTTCGTTTTTGACGGCATCCCGCCGGAATTAAAAGCAGAAACGATCGAAAAAAGACGGGAAATTCGAGAGAAAGCGCATGAACGCTGGAAATTGGCAATAGAGAGTGGCGATACAGAAAATATTCTCAAATATGCACAAGCTTCTGTTCGAATCGACCCCCTTGTTGTTGAAGAATCAAAAACGCTTCTCAAAATGATGGGCATTCCGGTCATTGAAGGTCCTTCGGAAGGCGAGGCTCAAGCCGCCCATATGGCGGAAAGAGGGGATGTTGATTTTGTTTCGTCTCAAGATTATGACGCTTTTATTTTTGGTGCAAAAATGGTTGTTCGAAACTTAACCATATCGGGAAAACGAAAGCTTCCCGGAAAAAACATTTATGTAGATGTGCTGCCTGAAAAAGTCAGCCTTGAAAAAAATTTAGCCCGATTGGATATTACAAAAGATCAATTCATTGACATTGCCCTTTGTACCGGAACGGATTTTAACAAAGGAATTTCGCGTGTGGGTGCAAAAACCGCCTTGAAACTGATTAAAGAATACGGCGATTTCAAAGGCATTTTGGAATCCAAAGGACTGACAGAAGACATCCCGCGCTTTGAAGCCGCAAAACAGATTTTCAAAAACCCATCCGTAACATCGGACTATTCAATTAAATGGGAGCGCCCCGACAAAGAAGAAATGACAGATTTCTTATGCCGCAAACACGACTTTTCCGAAAGCCGCGTTTCAAATGCCTGGCAAAAAATAAATGCAGCCTTTGAAACAAAGAAAAAAACAACACTGGATCAATGGTTTTAATTTGAAAATTTTGAAACAAAAAAGAAAATAACGGCAATTTAATCGAAAAATTTGAAGTAAAAAAACGAAATCAATGTTTTAAATTTTAGAAATATCAATACCAACACCAATACCAATATCAATCACCCGTTTCATTTTAAAAGAGGAAAGAAATGTCAAAGATTTTTGAAATCGTTGAAAAAGATGCCGCCGGCAGAATCGGAAAACTAAAAACGCCGCACGGTGTTGTTGAAACGCCGACAGTCATGCCGGTCATTAATCCGAATCTTCGAATCATCGAACCGGCCGAAATGAAAGATTTTGGCGCCGAGATTTTGATTACAAACGCATACATCATCTACAACAAACCTGAATTAAAAGAAAAAGCACTCACCGACGGATTGCATTCTTTGATCGGCTTTGATGGCCCGATTATGACGGACTCCGGCTCTTTTCAATTATCTGTTTACGGGGACGTCAATGTTGAAAATCATGAAATTATCGCGTTTGAACAAGCCATTGGAACGGATATTGGCGTTCCGCTGGATATTCCAACCGGCCCCGATGCAACTTATGAAAAGGCACGGGAAGATTTGGACATCACCAAAAAAAGATTGGCAGAAGCACGCCGGCTGGTAGAAGAAACACGCCTCCGAGCAAGAAAAAGCAATCAAACCGATCAAAATATTCAAGCCGGTCAAAATATCCAAGCCGATCAAAATATTCAAGCCGGTCAAAATATCCAAGCCGACCAAAATACCCAAACCGGTCAAAATACACAAACCGATCAAGCCGGTCTTGAAAAAAAACGCGGCGATGATATGTTAATTGCTGCTCCGATTCAAGGTGCGGCATATTTGGATTTGAGAGCTGAAAGTGCCTCTTTTGTTTCGGATTTGGACTTTGATGTTTATCCGATCGGCGCTGTTGTACCGCTTATGGAATCTTACCGCTACGAAGATTTGGTAAATGTAATCGCTGCGGTTAAGAAAAATTTAGATCCGACTGTTCCGGTTCACCTTTTTGGCGCAGGCCATCCGATGATGTTTGCATTGGCTGTTGCTTTGGGATGTGATTTATTTGACTCGGCAGCATACGCACTGTATGCCAAAGGAGACCGATACATTACCGTCAACGGAACATACCAATTGGATCGCTTGAAATATTTGCCATGTTCCTGTCCTGTCTGCACAGTTCATACTGTCCAAAGCATTCGAAAAGCAAAAAACAAAGAAGAACTTTTGGCACGCCACAACTTATATGTCACATTTGAAGAAATCCGCCAAATTAAACAAGCCATCAATGATGGGAAATTAATGGAGCTTGTTGAACTGCGCTGCCACTCTCATCCGCAAATGCTCAACGCACTGAAGGCTTTATACAAACATGCCGACTGGTTAGAAGAATGCGACAGTGCTGTGAAATCTACTTTCTTGGAATGCAGTGCAGAATCAGGAAAGCGCCAAGAAGTTTTAAGATACACCAAACGCTTAGATCGATTCGAACTCAGGGGAGACATTTTGATTCGACCGGCCAAATACAACAAAAAT
>WRNK01000175.1 GCA_009776675.1 Methanimicrococcus sp. | reverse complement strand
TTTAGAAAATGAAGAAGATAGGGTCTTATTGGAAAATGCTTTGATGAGAAATAGACAACAGAGCGATGGAATTCAGTTTAATTTTGATATTCAACCATATACTTATCAAAAAGAAATATTAGAAACTTTAAAGGCAGAACGAGAGATATTTGGAAGAACAAAAAATTTACTTGTAGCGGCAACAGGTGTTGGAAAAACTATCATTTCTGCATTTGATTATAAATCCTTTAAAAAGAATGAATCTTCTTCTAAACTTCTTTTTGTTGCACATCGAAAAGAAATATTAAAGCAAAGTATTGACACATTCAGAGCGATTTTAAAAGATAACAATTTTGGAGACTTGCACGTTGGTGAATATTCGGCAAAAAAAATAGATCACCTTTTTATTAGTATTCAAAGTTTCAATTCTTTAAGTTTAACAGAAAAAACAAATCCAGATTTTTATGATTATATTATCATTGATGAATTTCATCATGCTGCAGCTCCTTCTTATCAAAAATTATTGAATTATTACAAACCAAAAATTTTGTTAGGATTAACAGCAACGCCAGAGCGGATGGATGGACAAAACATATTGGATCATTTTGAACACAAAATTGCAGCCGAAATGCGTTTAAAGGAAGCAATCGATCGTCAACTTTTATCACCCTTCCAATATTTTTGCATCACAGATAGTACTGACTTGTCTCAAATTAAATGGACAAAAGGAAGCTATGATGTTTCAGAATTAAACGAATTATATGTCAATAACAGGGCAAAAGCCATGAAAAGAGCCAGTGACATTATTTCAAGTATTGATAAATATGTCACAAACATTGAAGATGTTAAAGGTTTAGCCTTTTGTGCCAGTGTAGAACATGCCATTTTTATGGCAGATTGTTTCAACAAATCGAATATCACATCTCTTGCACTTCATGGCAATTCAACGGAAGAAGAAAGAAACACTGCAAAGAATAAACTCACCCGTGGTGATATTAAATTCATTTGCGTTTGTGACCTTTACAACGAAGGTGTTGATATTCCAGATGTGAATACAGTTCTGTTTTTGAGGCCAACAGAAAGTTTGACAATTTTTGTCCAACAACTGGGACGAGGATTAAGGTTATCAGAAGGAAAAGAATGTTTGACGGTCTTAGATTTCGTGGCACAAGCCCATAAAAATTACAACTTCCAAGAAAAATTCCAAGCATTGATTGGAAAAACCAAGCATTCGATTAAATATTATATTGAAAATGGTTTTTCAAATCTGCCAAAAGGATGTTCTATTTTACTCGAAAAACAAGCACAAGAATACATATTAAAAAATATCAAAAATTCTTCAAATACAAAAACCAACTTAATTACAAAAATTAAGACTTTTACAGTAGATACTGAAAAAGAGTTGACACTGTCAAATTTTTTGGAACACCATAATATTGAAATTTATGATTTTTATGGACCTTCATATGTTTTTACATTTCAAAGGTTAATTGTTGAAGCTGGGTTGAAAGAAAATTTTGTTTGTGAAAATGAACTGGCTTTAACAAAAAGGTTAGCAGGATTATTAAAAATAAATTCAAGACAATGGATTCAATTCATTCAAGATTATATCACTGGTGTAAAGAAAATTGAAACTGAAAATGATAGGCTCATGTTGAATATGTTCTATTATACGATATACACGTCCAATCCAAAAAAGGAGGGTTTCATTTCAATTGAAGAAGGAATTGAAAAGGTTATACATTGTCCTGAAATGAAAAAAGAAATCTTAGACATTTTAGAATACAATATCAATCGAATTAATTTTATTTCAGAAAAAAACACATTTGATTTTGAATGTCCCTTGGAAGTTCATTGTAATTATTCAATAACACAGGCATTTGCAGCTCTTGGATACTACAATGAAATAGAAAATCCGTCATTCAGAGAAGGTGTAAAATATTTAGAACATAAAAATTTAGACATATTTTTTGTTACGTTAAATAAATCAAATAAAGACTTCTCACCATCAACGCTTTACGAAGATTATGCCATAAATAGCACACTTTTTCACTGGCAAAGTCAAAGCCGAACATCTTCCGAAAGCCCAACAGGTTTACGATATATAAATCACAGAGAAAAAGGAAATAAAATCATTTTATTTGTGAGGGAATATTTGAAAGAAGATGGAGCTACTTCACCTTTTGTATTTCTTGGTGAATGTGAATACCAAACACATTCAGGAAGCAGCCCCATCAATTTTGTTTGGAAATTAAAAATAGAAATGCCACCAAAACTTTTGGAAAAAGCAAATAAGAGTATTTTGATCGATTAAAAAATAAAAAAGAGAATTTTTTCACAAATTCTCTTTCGCCCATTCTTCTCCTGCCTTCAAAACCTTCAAGTTCAAATCAACCAATGCAGGTTTATCGGCAAAAGAAGCGGCAATTGCTTCTTTAAACTCTTTTTCGGACAAGCCGGTGGCGCCAAGTGCCAAAAGAACACCAAGCATCGCCGTATTGGTGGCTTTTGCAGAACCGCCTTTAATGGCAATGTCCAGCGCCGGAACACACAAAACTTTGACGCCTTTTGGGGGCTGGTAATTTTCAATCGATGAATCGTAGATCAGATAACTGCCTTCTTTAACGTCTTTTTCAAATTTTTCAAGTGACGGACGATTAAGTGCTACTAAAATGTCGGGGTTGTAAACGATTGGTGATCCAATGGGCTTTGCCGATAGGACGACGGAACAATTGGCTGTACCGCCGCGTTGTTCGGGACCGTAGGACGGATACCATGATACGTTTCTGCCACCGGCACAGCCGGCTTGGGCTAAAATAATGCCCATCGACAAAACGCCTTGTCCGCCAAAGCCTGCGATTTTGACCAAACAATCTTTCATGTTCGGGTCGGGGTTGATAACGTCTGCGCCGGACTCGACATTAAAGATCGCATTGAGTTTTTCTGTTGAAAAATCGCTTTCAAGACGGACAACAGGACCAACTTCAGCGGATCGGTCTCTAAAATTGCCGAGCGGGAACTCTTTTTCCATTTCGGTGTTGATGAACTCCGCCGATCCTTTCGCATCCTGTTTTAAATTGGTCGGACAGTTGGAAAGGATTTCAACAAAAGTGTATCCTTTGCCGTCGCGTTGAATTTCAAGTGCTTTTTTGATTGCGATTTTGGCTTTGCGGATGTGTTTGACGTCTGAGACGGAAACGCGCTCGATGAAAACCGGTGCGATCAAATTGTTTAAGATTTCACACATGTGAAGCGGGTAGCCGGCAAAATTAGAGTCGCGGCCATCTTGGCATGTCACGGTTTTTTCACCAACAAGCGTTGTCGGCGCCATTTGACCGCCGGTCATACCGTAAACAG
>WRNK01000174.1 GCA_009776675.1 Methanimicrococcus sp. | reverse complement strand
CCGCTTCGTCCGGTAATTCCGACAACTTCCGCATCTGCAACAGAAAAAGAAACGTCATCCAATACACGTTTTTGGCCATGAGCCGTCGAATAGTCTTTTACCAGATGAGATACTTTCAGCACAACAAAACCTCCCGACCTTTAGTCCGGAATTAAAAAAAACAAATAAAAATAATTGAAATATAATAGTCACGAATGACTTTTAATTTTTTCGGATATTTACATTTTTTTGGCAGCTTTTGCAGCCGTAACAATTTCAGCTGTTAATGCCAAGACATCGTCTGCCTTTTCAACAGCTGTTCCTGTGACAATAATGTCTGCACCTGCTTTAGAGCAGATAGCTGCGGATTTACCGTCACGAATGCCGCCGCCGACAATTAAGACATTGTTTTTGAGAACATGTTTGACGGTCGCAATCATTTCAGGCGGCAGCGGCGCATCGGCGCCGGATCCGGCTTCTAAATAAGTGTAGCGCATTCCGAAATATTTGCCGGTCAAGGCGTAAGCTGCGGCTAATTCGGGTTTATTGCGCGGCAAAAGTTTGGCATCGCCGACCCAGCCGACGGTTCCGCCGGGTTCACAGACAAGATAAGCCATTGGAATGGACTCCATTCCGACTTTGTAAAGGGTAAAAGCCCCAAGCATTTGATTTCCGACAATATAATGTGGGTCGCGTGAATTTAAAAGACTCATGAACAAAACACAATCCGCTTTTGTGGTAAAACCGGAAGTGTTGCCGGGGAAAAGAATGATAGGAACAGAGACTTTCTCTTTGATCATTTGCGCCGTGATGTCNAAAAGTTGTCCGCCGGCGTCTGTAGAGCCGCCAAGCATAATTGCATCGGTNCCGCCGCCANCGGCGCCCACCGCTAAACGAACAGCATCTTCCGGCTTTTGGGAGGCNGGATCAATCAATGTGATATGAGCGACGCCGTCCTTTTGAATGACATTTGAGAGGTACTCTTCCACTGTCATTTTAAGATCATGCCCCGCTCTTGTCCTTGGATTTTATTCTTAAGCCCGGGTATGCACATTTTCTGCATCGGGTTGCACGAAAAGAGTTACGCGCATTGCATTTCATGCAAATCTTCTTTTTTAACAATCGTTCTTCAGCTTCTGGAAATTTTGCCATAATCTGTCACCTTAATAGTATTAATAATAATTAATGAATAACTGGAATAAGAATTCAATGAATTTAAAGTATTACATGCAATTGTACTTGAAGAGTGGATTTAAAATCACAATCTATTGCACAATTGATTCTCAACCCAAGAAAACGCGGCAGGAACGTGTCCTTCAAAAAAGACTCCTGCTTTCGAATCAGAGATGAAACTTGTTGTTCAAAGGAATGATAACTATCCCTTTATACATATAATTGTTTTGGATTATTCAAAAACTCATTATAATTTATTAAACTCATCAAACTCATCAAACTCATTAAATTTATATCCGTGTAAAAAAGTGTGTACATTAAGAGAAGAAAAAGAGAGAAAGAAAAAGAGAGAAAGAAAAAGAAAGGAAAAAAAAGGTGAAACAAATGCCCATCCACCCGATAGAATTTCGTTACGGAACCAAAGAAATGAAAGACGTTTGGTCTCAGGAAAGAAGATTAAAATTGCTTGTTCAAACAGAAATCGCGCTTTCAAAAGCGGAAGCGGATATTGGAATGATTCCAAAAAAAGCTGCCCTTGAAATTGAAAAAACGCTTGACCTTGTCAAATGGGAACGTGTGGACGAAATCGAGCGTGAGATCAATCATGACATGATGGCTGTTGTAAAAGCCATCTCCGAACAGTGCGAAGGCGACGCCGGAAAATGGGTTCACTTTGGCGCAACCTCAAATGACATATTGGACACCGCAACCGCCCTTCAATTGAGAGACGCCTCAGACATCATGGAAAAAAAATTGTATCGCTTGCTTTCTGTTTTAATGAAACTTTCGATTGATCATAAATTAACTGTTTGCTGCGGCCGCACTCACGGGCAAATCGGTGTTCCAACAACTTACGGCTTGAAATTTGCGATTTGGGCGTCCGAAGTTGACCGCCACATCGACCGCTTAAACGAGCTCAAGCCGCGTCTTTTTGTCGGCCAGATGACCGGTGCTGTCGGCACCCAAGCCGCCTTTGGCAAAAATGGAATTGAAATCCAAAAACGCACCATGAAATATTTAAATCTCGGATCGGTTGACGTTTCCAACCAATTGGTTCAAAGAGACCGCCACGCTGAATTCGTTATGTGGATGGCAGGCGTTGTAACGACAATGGATAAAATCGGAACAGAAATCAGATCCATGCAGCGCAGTGAAATTGCAGAACTGGAAGAAGGGTTTGGTAAAAAGCAAGTCGGTTCCTCGACAATGCCCCACAAAAGAAATCCGATCAAGTCGGAGCAAATCTGCGGTTTGGCACGCATTGTACGCGGTTTTGTTGAAACCGAACTTTTAAACAACACCCTTTGGGATGAGCGAGATTTAACCAATTCATCATCTGAAAGAATCGTTTTTCCTGAAAGCTGCATTTTAACGGATCACATTTTAAATCTCAGCATCAACGTGCTTGAAAATTTAAAATTTGATCATGAAAACATTCAAAGAAACCTGGAGCTGTTAAACGGTCTTAACATGGGCGAAGCCATCATGATTGAACTCACCCTTCGAGGCGTCGGCCGCCAGGAAGCCCATGAAATTGTCAGAACAGCCGCCATGAAATCCGTTGAGAAAAAGAAACATTTCAAAGAAATACTTTTAAAAGACAAAAAAACCGCCGCCGTCCTCTCAAAAGATGATATTGAAAACTTGGTCAACCCATACAAATACATCGGAACCGCTGAGCAGCAAGTTGATAATTTGATGAAGAAGCTGAAAGCGAAACATGGAGGCAAAGTGTAATTTTTTTGAAGAGATGAGGGATCTCTTCTTATTATTTTTGTTTTTTCCTACTTCTTTTTCTTCATTGTTTCTTCATTTTCTCGTCTTTTCTTCTTCTTTTCTTCTTTTTTTCTTCATTTTGATTTGAATCCGAAACATCATTTCTGTATCAATATCAATAAAAGCGGGGTACCGTTTCCCAAAAACAACAAACACCTTACAATGAAAATGTACCCCAATCCTTAATCGCTTCAAGAAAAGGGATGTTTCGAGTTAAACAAAAAACAAAATCGAATCCTCAAATCCTTTTTCTTCAAAAACATCGAAACCCCCCTCAAATTTTGTTTTCAGTAGCGCAGCGGATGAAAGCAAAATTTGAGCGTTTTCAAAAAAAAAATATTGTTTCTATGATTTCTGCTGCCGACTTTAATTGTTGCTGTTTCTGTGATTTCTGCTGCCGACTTTAATTGTTACTGTTTCTATGATTTCTGCTGCCG
>WRNK01000173.1 GCA_009776675.1 Methanimicrococcus sp. | reverse complement strand
CTGCAACAACAACAGTCTGGCTTCTCTGAATGTGTCCGGCTCAAAACTGACAAATTTATCTTGCTCTAACAACAGTTTGACGACTCTAAACGCATCCGGCTTGTCCAATCTTCAGAGGCTGGATTGCAACAACAACAGTCTGGCATCCCTAAACGTATCCGAAACCTCACTGATATGGCTGTTTTGCAGCAACAACAATCTGACTTCTCTGGACACATCCGGCTTGACCGCGTTAAGATATCTTGATGTGCGCAACAATCTCATGGCAAACGAAAATGCAGTGACCGGCGTGACCGATGCAGTTGACTTTGTGGCTTGGGAGACGGGCGATTTTTACTTCTCGCCGCAGAGAACCGAGAATACCAGCACTCCGGGTTTTGCAATTTTGGCAACGATGGTGGGGCTGCTTTGTGCATTGGTGCTGTTTAAGTGGCAGCGGAATCGAGAGAAGAAGTGATATTTTTTTTGGTTTTATGGGTTGGATGAAAGAAAATATTTCTTTTTCCGACCATAAAACCAATATCATTTCCTTCTTTTTTGTTTTTGTTTTTTGTTTTTTGTTCTAAGTTAATAGTGGTATCATCAGCGGTAGCAATGGTTCTAATAATAACATTTTTTTTTTTGAAAACGCTCAAATTTTGCTTTCATCCGCTGCGCTACTGAAAACAAAATTTGAGGGGGGTTTCGGTGTTTTTGAAAAAAAGGTTTTAGGGTTTCGATGTTTTTGAAAAAAGGTTTTAGAGCTTCGATGTTTTTGAAAAAAAGGTTTTTCAGGTTCCTATTTTATTTTTTGTTTTAAATCCGAAACATCGTTTTATTGAAACGATTCAAAGACGGGGTACGGCTTTCCTTAAAGTTGTTTGATGCTTTTGGGAAACGGGTACCCCCGTTCCTATTGATGTGACACAGACCGATGTTTCGGTTTTTCTTTTTTGTCACGAAAACCCGTATCATCCACCCGTTCGATCAGTCGCCCCAAGGCGGCTGAATCGAACGGCTTCGACTTTATAAAATAAAATAGAAAAGTACGAATCCGTTTTTGTTTTCGTATTCCGTTTTCGCTTTCCATTTTTCGCTTTCCGTTTCACTTTTGTTTTCTTTTTCTTTTTTCCTTTTTTCTCCCTATTCTATTGAAAATTTTTTTAATCCATGAATCCCTTTTTCAACTCATGGCAAAACCCATCTTTCTTGGAAAACTTGTTCTGCATTGGTGTGATCAATGCAATGCTCCCGTTTTGGATAAAAAATGTGCTTGCGGCTCCGATGCACGCTTTGTTGCCGTGACGCCTCCCGGAGATATTCGCCCGGCGTTTCCGTATGATATTTCTCGGATCAATGATGTTTCTGTTTCTCAGTTTGGAAAAAAACTGGTCGAGGATGATGAAATTGTCATTTACAACAAGGCGCCTTACGAGGACAGAATGGAAGAAATCATCTGCGGCGGCGAAGTTATCGGGACGATTCGATATGAAATTGAAAAAACAAAATGGGTTCTTTTATTGAGATTACCCGGGGCAAGAAGGCTTTTTAATGCGTCATTAAAAGAGGATCCTTCGCAGACAGCGATGAAAAATTGGATTATGGTGAGTGAGGAAGGTATTCCTTATGTTGTTGACGGGTCCAGTGTTTTGGTTCCGGGAATTTTAAAAACGGCTGAGTTTGAGGCAGAAGACGAAGTTGTTGTTGTCACACCCGATTTTGAAGTTATTGCTGTCGGGCGCGCTAAAATGAGCTCACAGGATATCCAAAATTCAGAGCGCGGAAAAGCGGTCAAAACGCGATGGACAGGGATTCCGGAAGCAAATTCAAATCCAATTCCCTCTCCCAATTTGGATGTCAAAGCGGTTCCTGTTCGAGAGATTTGGAAAAAAGTTATCGACGCCAACCGCCACATTATTGACGAATTTGAAGCCGACTCCATTTCATTTATTCAAAACGCCGCCGAAAACATGAATAAACAGCATTTGACATGTTCTTATTCCGGCGGCAAAGACAGTTTGGTGACGCTGAATTTGGTCAGCAAAGCCTTTGAAGACGGTTCCGGTCATGAAAAAGAATTTGATATTTTGTTTTCCGATACCGGACTCGAATTCAAAGAAACGCTTGACAATGTCACAGAAACAGTAAAAATTTACGGCAAACCTCTTAAGGAAACAAGTGCTGAAGATGCCTTTTGGGAAGGGTTTGTGATTCACGGTCCGCCAAGCGTTGATAACCGTTGGTGCACCCAGTCCTGTAAATTAATGCCGATTACAAATTTGATTGAATCCAATTATGCTGACAAAGGCGGCTGTTTGACATTTATCGGTCAGCGTCAATACGAATCAAAGGCACGTGCTCAAAGCCATCGCATTTGGAAAAGTCCGTCTGTGCGCGGTCAAATCGGAGCAGCACCCATTCAGGAATGGACAGCCATGCACATTTGGCTGTATATTTTTGACAAGAATTTGAATTATAATCCGCTTTATGAGAAAGGTTTTGACCGGATCGGATGCTGGCTTTGCCCGGCAGCATCGCTTGCAGATTTTGAAAACTTAAGACACACCCATCCCAAAGCTATGGAAATGTGGGATGAAAAATTAATTGAAGCCGGTCGTGAGAAGGGAATCGTTCGCCCTGAAGACTGGGTCAAATACGGATTATGGCGTTATAATCGCCTTCCGCCTTCAATGAAAAAGTTGGCGGATGAAAAAGGGATAATCTTATAAGTCATCCCATACTTATGTTAAACCGTGAGCTAGTCAGGGCAGCTAGGCGTCGCCTGTAACCCGAAATCGCCGATACGCGGGTGACGAAGCAAAGGGCAGGTACATTGACTGTACTTTAAGTCCGACATCTTGACGTTGAAACCTCGTCCTGCTGGGAATGTGTTGATTGCCAAAACGAAAGGAGTTTCGGTTTGGCTTTCTTAATTGTGGACACCGGTTCAGGCCCGGAAGGGAGCAGACTTACTGCAAACAACAGTCGCTTGCGGGGTCGCGGGGCGGAGGAGAGTTGTCGGAGACTGAATATCGAAGATGTAACGAACCGATGCGTGCTCACAATTTCAATTATCAATCTTGATTTCAATTTCAATCTTGATTTCGGTTTCGATTCCAATATTGATTTCGGTTTCGATTCCAATCTTGGTTCGGTTCCAATATTGATTTCGGTTTCGATTCCAATCTTGGTTCGGTTCCAATATTGATTTGCTTTTCAGCAGAAGTCTGCCATTACAACGGTAAGCATTAAATATTTCATGTATCATTTTAGGGAAAAGCATTTACAGCTTTTTTATTCATTTAAAACACTTTGACGAGATAGCCCAGCCCGGTAAGGCGTAGGATTGCTAATCCTATGCTGCTCTGCAGCTCGGGGGTTCAAATCCCCCTCTCGTCGTTTTTT
>WRNK01000172.1 GCA_009776675.1 Methanimicrococcus sp. | reverse complement strand
ATAACTTATTTTTAAACAAAAATCAAATTATTAGAAGAAGGTGACTCATTTGTCTTATCATTGTGCCCATTGCAAGCGAGAGATTGACATTGACTACGAAAATGCAGGCGTCCGATGTCATTACTGCGGTCACAGAATTCTTGTGAAAGAGCGTCCGGCAACCATTAAAAGAATTAAGGCCGAATAATCATGATGCTATTGACGTCTTCTCGAAAGCCGTCTTTTAAAACCAAAATTCTGTGCAAGAAGTTGGCTCTTTTTTTTGACGCGCCTTACATGAACCGCGGTAAAATGTCTTTTTCTGAAGTTTTAGAGCAGGGAAACGGGCGTATTTTGCTTGTTGCCGGGGATTATCACGGCAATCCCGGAAGCCTGTCTTTTTATGATGCCAACGGCAAACCTTTTTTATCCGTTTATTTTTCGGAGACCAATCCCGACAATGTTCCCCAATCCGAATTGAGATACGGATCACACGAATTCAGCGGAACAGACTCATCTTTGGTTTTCAAACAATTGAATCGTCATCTTTTCGAGAACACAGGCCGTTTTATTCCGCAAGAATCTTTGAAAGTGTCAAAAGCTGCCCACAAAGCCGCCCTTCACGTATCTGACTCCACGCAGCCGACACCCATTAAAAATGCTGAAAAAAGCGTTGAAAATTTTGTTCGCCGTTTAAACATCTTTGATGACCGCCTTGAATTCATGTCCAATGACCGTATTTTCTTACGCCTGTATATTAAAAGCGTCAAAGAGGACGCAACTACCGTTTAAAGTGATTTCAATGAAAGCAGAAGCCAGTTTTTTGTTTGAATCTGATAAAAAAGAGCTGATTGAAGACATTTATCAAAGCCTGTTCCCCGAAACCGACGAATCCATTTCCGACCGATCTGTTATTTCTTTAAAATTAGAAGAAAACGGCCTTGTTTTAAAAATTGTCAGCAATGACATCATTTCATTAAGATCGGCTTTAAACACATGGTTGCGCTTGATTCAAACGGCTTATGATGTTTCTGTTGTTTGATTTGATTTAACGACTTTTCCAAACGCTTTGTTTTTCAGAAAAAAGGCTTTGGGGATTGATTTTGTTTTTTGTTTAAATCCGAAACATCATCCTCATTGAAGCGATTCAAAGACGGGGTACATTTTTCCCCAAAAGTGTTTGATGATTTTGAAAACGGTACCCCCGTTTTATTGATGTGATACAAAAATGATGTTTCGGATTTTTTTGCACCACGAAACCCGAATCAACCACCCGTTCGATCAGTCGCCAAAGGCGGCTGAATCGAACGGCTTCGACCCCAAAAAAAATAAAATAAAAAAGTATAAAACCGTTTTTTTGTTTTAAGTTATAGGCAGTGACAGCAGTCACAAAAACAAAAACATTAAAGGCAGTGGCAGCAGTCACAAAAACAGAAACATTAAAGACGGTGGCAGAAATCATAAAAACAGAAACATTAAAGGCGGTGGCAGAAATCATAAAAACAGAAACATTAAAGGCGGTGGCAGAAATCATAAAAACAGAAACATTAAAGGCAGCAGCAAAAATCATAGAAACAATATTTTTTTTTTGAAAACGCTCAAATTTTGCTTTCATCCGCTGCGCTACTGAAAACAAAATTTGAGGGGGTTTGGATGTTTTTGGTAGAAAATGTTTTTAGGGTTTTAATTTTGTTTTTGAGGTGATTTGTTTTTAGGGTTCTGATTTTGTTTTTGAGATGATTGTTTTGAGGGATTTGATTTTGTTTTTGAGATGATTGTTTTGAGGAATTTGATTTTGTTTTTGAGATGATTGTTTTGAGGGATTTGATTTTGTTTTTGAGATGATTGTTTTGAGGGATTTGATTTTGTTTTTGAGATGATTGTTTTGAGGGTTTGTTTTGTTTTAAATTTGAAACATCCCTTTTCTTGAAGCGATTCAAAAACGGGGTACGTCTTTCCTTAAAAGCGTTTGATGATTTTGAAAACGGTACCCCCGTTTTTTTGATATGAAGCAAAATGATGTTTCGTTTTCCAATTATTCTGAACGAATTTTTGTCTGGTCAGATGACAAATAATATCATCATGCAATTCTATTATTGAACAAATGATGTATTTTCAAAATAACATTATTTCATCACCTAAAAGTATTTATATCCCATAATACCAACAATTGGGTAGATTAAATTTTTGATAAATGTTTCCATTTAAATCAAAAAATGATTGATTCTTGGTAATTTAAATGTTTATAAAACTATCAAAAACATTTTATCTATTGAAGAAAAATGATACACATCTACGATTGATTATATTAAAAAAATTGTTATCAACGTAAAAAAAACAATAACGGGGACATAAAAATGAATCAAAAAACGTTGCTTTTTTTTGTCGCAGCTGTCGCCTTTCTTTTAATACTGCTGCCGACAGCACACGCAGCTTACACAGAAACATACTATGTTTCAGCATTCGGAAACGACTTAAATGACGGTTTGACTGAACTCACTCCTTTTGAAACACTGGCAAAAACCGCCGGTGTGATCAATAGTGCCGGAACAGATGGCGATTATCTTGTCATTGTTATGACGGATTTAACCTCGACGGCATGCGCGCGATATTATGATAACAGTGTCACCATCACAAGTCCGGGTGCGACACCTGTCACAGTTACCCGCGGCATCGGATTTAGCACTTTGAATGAACCAAACCGTGGTCAATATAATCCCGCCATGCTGGAAATCGGCGGGGATGTCTCACCATCCGGACCTCAGATTTCTTTAACGCTTAAAAATATCATCTTCGACGATGACTTTCTTCACGAAGGCACAACATTTGACCACCAAAAAAAGGGTCTGGGCAACTCATGGGCAACTGACAATTTGATCTATGTTCAGGATGCTATCGTTGCTTCTTATTCCCCGAATGCAAAAATCATATTGGGTGACGGTGCTCAATTGCATAACTTTGGCGGAATGACCGCACTTCGTGCAACCGATGGCGCAACTGCAATAATGGAAAGTGGCAGCTTGATTACAGAATCCTCCACAACAGCAACAAGACAATTGAGCTCCACGGCAACGGATTATCGAGCGGTTGGAGAGGCAGCTGTCACCATTGCTTACGGTGCCCATTTTTACATGTATGAAGGCGCAAAAATTGAAAATATCGCAAATGCACACAGCATTAAATTCGATCAAAGCGGATTTAGCTTTAAATGCTTCATTGATGGTGAAATTACCGGAATGAAAGGAAACAAAGGCTGGGACGCTACAGACCATAGTTCAAATATTCAGCATGAGGGACGAGGCTTCAAATCGGCCATCTACTTTAATCGAGGTACAACCCTTGATCCGTGGACGGGTGCTGTTGGACCTGCCATTATCGGTGAAAACGCCAACATTCATCATAATGC
>WRNK01000171.1 GCA_009776675.1 Methanimicrococcus sp. | reverse complement strand
AACAAAAGTTAAGTATGAAATGATGTATCCAATTTTCGAATCTTTAATTGTGACTTCCGTCATGCTGCCAACAGCTCGTGTGCTGACATCGGCGCCACTAAACAGATAGTTTAATCTTGTTTGATTTACAGCGCTGCTTGTTTGAAATGTCACAGTGGTGGTTCCGGTTGCATCTGTATTTGCTCCGGTTATATTTATGCCGTCATCATACTCTGTTTTTAAAATGCCTGCAACAATATCTCTTGGTGCGGCATCCACTTGAGCAACGGCGCCGTTTAATTGAAGCTGAATCCAAGAACCGCCTTCAATATCCAGTCCATAGTCGAGCCGCGTGTAAAATCCTTCTTCGGCAGAGTACCATGGTCCGATTGCGACGACAGCAATCAAAAGTGCCAGAATCAAAACAATGACTTTATAATCATTGAGCAAAGATTTCTTTTTCTTCTCTTCCATCATGCGCGCCGACCCCCTTTCTTTGACTTCGGACGAGTCAAATACATTCGAAGAATGCCGGTATTCAAAAACCACGCGTTAAAGATATCTGCGGTTAACCCAATCAAAACGATGAGTGAAATTTGAGACAGCAGCGGAATTGGCGGGACACCCGGTACAATGTAGTGCAGGTATGTTGAAACCAAATACATTGACAAAAATGCGGCAAGCGTTGTTGTGGTCATTAAGAGTCCCGTTTTCATCGCCCCTGAAATTTTGTCGTTGAGATTGCCGCTGCGTTTGAGAACTTTATTTGTGAGCAAAATGTCGCTGTCGACACAGTAGGCAATCAACATCAACAAAGCAGCGACTGTTCCAAGAGTTAATTCAATGCGAAATAAATTCATAACAGCGATCGGAATTAAAATATCGGACGCGGCAACTAAAATAATCGCCAGTGACGGAACAATTTTTCTAAAGAGAACAAAAACACAAATTGCCATGCCTGCAAAAGACAAAGCAACAGCAAGAAGCGCCATTCTTTGCAGTTGCTGGCTGTAAACCGGAGCCACTTGTCTTTCTTCAACGTCTCTGAAAGACGGATTACTGTAAATCATATTTTCAAGAGAGCTCAATTGCTCTCCTTCCATTTGGCTGAATTGAAGAATGGCACGTGTCCCTGAAATTCTGACATTATTAAGGGGATAATCGGAAAATGCATCTTGTATTTGTTTTTCAGTCAATGATGTTGTGACGGTAAATTGAATGCCGCCGATAAAATCCATTCCGAGATATATCGGACTTCCCGTTTTAAGGGTTGTTGCTGCAATAATAATGAGTGCGATTGCCAATATCGCAAGCGGTATTGCAATTAATTTTTTATCATCCGTTTTTTCAACAAAAGGATGTAAAATATTGTAAAGTTCCAATTTCATAGACAATTCCTGCCCTTGTGAATTTTTTCATGAAGACATGCAATTCGATAAATTTGTTTTATTAATTTCAGATAGCTTATATATCTTTGTTCTTATATTGGGATGTATGTCTGAGAGACTTTCAGTAGATGATTATTACGTTGAGATTGCAGCAACGGTTGCAAAGCGCTCAACATGCTTGAGAAACAAAGTCGGTGCCGTGATTGTTCGAGACAATCAAATTTTGTCTACCGGTTACAACGGCGCACCACGCGGCTTAGCACATTGTTTGGATATCGGCTGCATGCGAATAGCTCAAAACATTCCCTCCGGAACAATGCATGAAAAATGCCGCGCCGTTCACGCCGAGCAAAATGCCATCATTCAAGCCGCCGTCCACGGCGTTCAAACACCCGGTGCAACTCTTTACTGCACCCACCAACCCTGCATTTTGTGTACAAAAATGATTATTAACGCCGGCATAAAACACGTCGTTTATGTCAACTCCTATCCTGATGCCGATTCCATTGCTTTTTTTAATGAAGCCGGCGTAACACTTAAACAATATAAGCCTTAATTTTTTGATTTTTGCTTTTTATTATCGTTCCATCATTTTTTTAATGAAATCGGCTAATAATTGAGCCTTCTAATCATCTATTTTTTTGTTTTTTAAAAAAACTTAAACATCACTTCCGTCTCTCAAGCACCAAACAAAATCGCCGCCCGACAAATATTTCTCGACCAACTTTTTATCTTCAAAGGCTTTTAATCTGGGTAAAATTAAAGACGGCGCATGTCCGGTTTCATGACACAAATCTGCAGTGTTCATGTCTTTTTTCAGGAGCCGAAACAGGATATCCAAATCAATTTTATCTTCCGAGAGCTGGGCTGTGTAATGAACAAAGGCGTTCATGAGCTGGTTTTGGCGAACGGACAGTTCTTCTTGTTTTTGTGTTAATTCCTGATGTTCTTCCCAAAGCATTTCAAGTCCCAATCGAATGTTTTGAATCTGTGTTAAGAAATAACTGTCACGGCTTTGGAGGCGACCGGAGTCTTTTTTCTTCTTCGGCTCTTTTTGGGGGAAAATGATTTCCGGTTCGACTATCTTTTCCTTTTTTTCGCTTTCAAGGACGGTGTTTAATTCCTCTTCAAAGAACTTTTTGCCGGCGGCGTCAAATTCGGTTTTGTCATTTTGGGCCGGCAAATACTTTTTTTGCTCCCCGGTTAAATTCAGACGTATCTGATTGACAATCTCAATGATCATTCTCATTTCATTTTCATTCGGATAGGAGGGCGCCAAATGAATGATCGGCTCCGTTTTTGTCTCCGTTGTTTTTTTCCTGCCGCGGCGTCGATTTGTCTTCTCTTCCGGGTCTGAAGAAAGAGATAAAGAATATGTCGGCTCATCCGGGATTTCAATTTTAATATGGTTGATGTGAACGGAATAAGAGTAAGGGGACACTGAAACTTCTAAATGGAAACTTTTTGTGATGCTGTAATATTTTCGCCTTTGTACATCTGTACTGCTTTCGATAAGCCCGATGCTTTCTAAAAGCGTCAGGTGCCCGATGACGGCTTTTGGAGCGACGCCGAGGCGGGTTGAAATTTCACTGACATAATACGGACGCTCGGCTAAGAGAGATAAAATTTTTCGGCGGTTTTCGTTGCCTAATATATCTAAAAACTCGGACGGCTCCATATTGACACTCTTTTCATCAAAAATTTTTGTTTGTTTTTTTATTTGTTTTTTGTTTATTGATCGAACCTTTATCAATTTTTTGAATTATTTTTTGTCTTTTAATTGTCATTGAAACCGTTTTTCATATTGTGACCGAAATTCTTTATCCCGCATCAAGCAGCCTTGTGCTTTTTGGTATGCCGGCTCTTTTTGTATTTTTTTCCAAGCGGTTTGAATCGCTTTTTTGTCGGATTTTATATTTCCGTAAGGAACCGGCACACAAGAGCAAGGCAAAATATTTCCTTCCGGCGTGATGTGAAGCCACTGGCGACCGGCCATGCATCCGAATTCATGAATGACGTGAGGTCCGGAAAAAATTCTTGGTCCTTGC
>WRNK01000170.1 GCA_009776675.1 Methanimicrococcus sp. | reverse complement strand
TTAAGCCGTTGTATTCTCGCGGATTGTGGGAGGCGGTAATCACAATTCCGGCGTCTGCGTCGGCTCTGTTTTTGACATAATACTGAAGCGCAGGGGTTGGAACCATTCCGACGTCAATCACGGCAGAACCGCAGGAAAGTGCGCCGGAAACGGCTGCATTTTTAAGCATGGTTCCTGAGATACGGGTGTCTGTTCCAATCACAATTGTCGGCCTTTCTTTTTTTTGGTTCCAAAGAAAAGTTCCCAAACTTCGCGATAAATCGAGTGCCATATCGGGGGTAATTTCTTTATTTGCAATCCCTCGAACGCCGTTTGTTCCAAAAAGTGCCATATTTTTGCCTTCCATGATATTTAAAAAAAAGAAAAACGATTTCTTCGGCTGCTTTTGTTGCTTTTGCTGCTTTTTCTTTTTCCTCATTCATCCGAAATAAACTAAATCGTCATCCGATAACGGCTCATAGGGGTAGTTTTCCGCCTCTTCACCGGCAACAGTTTCTTTTATTTTTTCAACAATCTGCTCCATATTTTTGACTTTCTCATCCATTGCCGTGAAATCGACTTGCATTTCCAAAATATCGCATAATTTTGTAAGGAGGTTTTTGGCGCTTTTCGGGTCGGCAATGTATCCTGCTGTTGTTCCCATTAAACAAGCCGCATCAATATTGCGGAATTTTGCAAACGACAAAAGTAAACCGGATGCTCCGACAATACCGCCGGGCGGCTCTGTCGGGTTGAATCGAATATCTTTTTCCTTTAATGCAGGAATTAAAGAAACATTGTTTGCTGCACCGACAATGTAATTGTCTGCGACAGCAGGACCGGTCGGATAACCGCCCAGCGTGTAAATGCATTTCACACCAAACTGAGCAGCAAAATCAATATAAATTTCACAAAGACTGTAATGTCCGGCAGGATCCGTACTTTGCGAATCTCCGACAAGGATTAAAATATCTCTTTTTTCGGTGTTTGCTAAAAATAAACGGTTTCCAACCAATTCTACGGTGCTGTCTTCTTGGACAATGACTTGCGGCGGGAAATGAACAGAATAAATATCGGCAATTTTTTCCGGCTTTAACACTTCCGCTAAATGGTCCGCGACAAATTTACCAACATGGCCCACACCCGGAAGACCAACAATCATAATCGGGTCCCTTAAATTTAAAAAATCCGGATTTTTATGAAAAACGATCCTATTTTCTTCCACAATACCCTTCCCCTGTTCATTTTAATTTATACATTATGTCATTTTCTTTATATTGCTGTTTTGCTCTTTTAAGGCGGCGCGATAGAGTCGGCGATATTTTCCAAATCGATCTTCCGGAGAATAAGATGCCGGTTTTGGGCTTTTGCAAACGCTGTGGCAGTCGGGGCAGCTTTCAGATATTGTATATCTGCCGCATGTCGGACATTTTTTAATCCTTTTTCCCATGTTATCCTCGAATTAAGATGTTGCGGATTCCTTTATGATTCAAATTTTTCATTTCTTTATAATTAAGACGCTGCAGATTCCCGATTAAGACGCCGCAGATTCCTGATTAAGACTTTGCGGATTCGATATGTCGGTTAAATACGCCGGAACCGCCATGTTCTGTGATGGATTTGATGGATGCCGCTGACGCTTTCTTTAAAACAGCTTCCGCTTTTTTGTAATCCGGTGCGACAATTTTAATTCTATATCTGGGCGAACCCACATAAGTCACTTCAATTTGCACTTCGTTTTCGGAGACGGAATTTGCAGCGGCTTTTAAGGCGTTTCGGATAATTTCAATGCCGTTTGGAGCATATGCTGTTAAATCGACGTAGCCGGCAATTTCAACAAATGCATCTTTAATGTTTTCGCGAGCGACAGTCACAATCGCTTTGACCATTTTTGGATCAATTTTAATATCGGCAAAAGCACTTTCTCCGACAATTGCCGCTTCTTCAAAGGCGGAATAGGCACTTCCGAAGCTTTCAACGAATTTATAGTATAATTCTTCAACAACACTTTCTTTAAAACCGGCGGTTTCAGCGGCGATCTGAAGCCATTTTTCGGCTTTTTGCTCATTTTTCCATAACTGGATTTTTGTACGTTTTTGATGTTCATTAACATCTTTTAATGAAATGTCAATGTGACCGCGGTTTTTGTCAATATTGAGAACTTTACAAACAACTTTTTGGCCCTCGCGGATATAATCTCGAACATATTTGACCCATCCCGCTTTGATTTCGGAAATGTGAATAAATCCTTCTTTGTTTTTGTACTCTTCAAGCTCGACGTAGGCTCCAAAATCCGTCACGTTTTTGACATTGCATACAACATAATCGCCAACATCCGGCCAATTTTCACTCTTCATGGTTTCACGTATCCTTTTGCGATATCATTCAAATATGATTCACGGTTGATTCACGGTTGATTCATTGATGGTTCATTGATTAATGATTCATTGATGATTCACTATTGATTCACTGATGATTCATTGATTTATTTCTGTTTGCTCTTAAACACAAAAATAATAAGAATAATTGATATAAAAGATTCCCTACAATTGAGCTCAAAAATCTTTTATTGGGCGGGTTCACGTTACAAAAATAAAGAGTGGGTTTAGTTGTTTTTTTCAAGAAAAATTAAACATATTGCTTGACGACATCTAAAATAGCATCCAACTCTTCATCTTTTAATGTGAATTTTTCTTTGGCGTAAACTGACCGGACTTCATCTCGGGATTGCGGCAAGATGTCTGTGATTCTGACGGCAATGGAAGGTTTCATTTTTTCAAAACTCATGAGCGTTGAAACCATTTCTTTTGCGTCTTTGGCACTTAATTTCGCGAAAATTTCAGCGTGGCTTAAAGCCTTCCTGAATTCATAAACTTGTTCTTCATCGCTTTCCAGACGTCTTTCTTCCATGATCTGAATCAACATTTCTTTGACTTCAGCGAGGGTTAAAAGGTCTTCGTCGATGATATCTTTGACAATCATTTCAAAACACTTCCAAGATCATGCCTCAATAAGGCTGCTTTTTACACTTACAAAATAAAATATAAAATAAAAATAGGAGAACTTAATGATATAATGAATTGTTATTAAGTTCTTTTAATTTTTGATGATTCTGCTGCTTAATATTTTTGTGGTTTTAAGTGCTGTGGGAGGGCAATAACTTCTTTTACAGATTTTCCGTCTCTGACACTTAAAACATAGGCACGTCCCCTTTGCCCGATAACCTTGCCGGTAGAACCTTGGAATTTCGGGTTTGGATGTCCTTTTTGGAGTGATGCATCGATATCGATGTGAACCATTTGCCCTTCGTCGAATTCTTGAATGGCTTTGCTGGGTGCAGAAAGCCCCTTCTCGCGAATTTTGTTTTGTAATTTATATCTTGTGCAGCGCCTTTCGCCGCTTGATTTTGATGACATTTTTAATTTCTCCTTAATTGAATGACTCTTTTCTTGTCATTATATGATGGGATGAAC
>WRNK01000169.1 GCA_009776675.1 Methanimicrococcus sp. | reverse complement strand
TTGGATCAGCAATAAGCCAAAGTTTGTGCCGTTGATTTCTCCTCCGGAGATCGTGCCGATGCCGGTTTTCGCATTATGTTCGGATTCAATCCAAATCGCTGCGTTTCTGGTATCTTCGCCGGGGATACTGCTCAAGACACCGTAGCGATTGGCAACAAACACGCCGCCGCTGATCTCATCGATCCAACCGCCACGTATCACAACTAAAGCACTGTTGCGGATGGCCTCAAAATGACCGCCGGATATTTCACCGATCTGGGCATCGTTTTGCACAAAAACGGCGTGACCATGAAGTGTCACATCGGGATCTGTCTGATAGAAGCTGCCGCCGGAAATCAACTCGATTCTTGTACCGGAATAACTTAAATGCATCGCATCGATCCTGCCGATAAATGTACCGCCGCTGATTTCCTGTAACTGAGCACCTCTATCCAACTCTAAAGCGACTGCGCTTGATCCGGTTGCTTCAAAGTATCCGCCGCTTATGGTACCGTCGGCATTTGAGCCGTTTAGAAGAAGCGCCGTGTTGCCGCTGCTTTTGAGTATGATACCGTCTTTAGCGTGAATTGTTCCGTCTATGACGCTCACCGAATGTAAAATCGTTAAATCGTTTGTGGTCGTGCCGTCGCCCAATGTAAGGCTTCCGCCGCCCTCGACTGTAAAGTTGCGGGCATTATAGGGTTGAGCAGAGGCAAAGGTAACGGTATGCTTGCCCTCGGCGCCGACGATTGTTATGTTTTCCGATAAAATGGTAACATCACTTATTTCGGTGACATCGCCGATCACTTCAAGGGTGAATGTATCATAGCCAAGATTTTTAGCTGCTGTGATCCCCTCGTTCAGAGTTTTGAACAGATCGCCGGTCTCAAATAATCTAACCGGATATTCTACAGGCACAGCAGGAGGTGAATTCGTTCCGATCCACGGAACTGAAAATGAATAACTGCCATAAGCAAAATTGATGAGAGGCGTTGTTCCGGAAGTGTCCCATTCTGTATTACTGAGGGCGCCGCCTTCCATACGGGTCAATCCATTGGTGGTTTCATGATATTCCGGCGGAATGGCAAGCGAGTCGACCTCGACAACAATTCCGAAATTTGTATACCAAACAGAAAAGTCACCAACGCATGTGCCTGTATAATAAGCGGCTAATCCCCGGCCAATGTTAATCGCATCATTATATGTGACAGCACCGCTTGCTGAAACAAGACCGCCTGTTACAGCAACAGTTCCGTTATCTTCGATCCGGATGGCATAGCAGTTATTGGTCGGAATTCCGTTTTCAGTAGTTGTTTCACCGGTGGCTGAAACAACTCCTCCGGATACCGTGACGTTGCCTTCGTCGAGAAAAATCGTTGAAGTATTTCTGAAGGAAGAAACCGTTCCTCCGGTTACTGTTACATCGCCGTTTATGACACGAATAGCCGAACAGTGCCACCAATCATTGATGTCTGTTCTTAATGCTAAAACTTTACCATCAGATACCGTTACGTTGCCGTTTGTGACATAGATCGCCGCAAAAAATTCCGTAACATGACCATTGGTACTTAAGATGACCTCACCACCCGATACAACCACGTCGCCTGTATTGACTTTGATTGCATTTTTAGCAGTTACCTCAATTTTTCCGCCTGCAGCAACTTCAAAAGTTCCGCCGCCGTCAATGACAAACGACAAATCTTTGGATATGGCTTTCCATACCACTGTGACGCCTGCAGGAATGTTTAAGTCGATCACTGAGTTCTCATCAATCTTATTTCCGGTGACGGTGATGATATCTCCGGGAGATGCATTGTCAATAGCGTTTTGGATGGCGCTTTTAATGCCGGCAGCATCCATAGAGCCTGTAATAGTGATATCGCCTTCATCTGCCATTGCAAACGGGGCAAAGTTTGGCAACAACGCAAACAACATCACAAAAATAAGTAATATAGCCAATGTTTTTTTTATCGTTTTCATTATTAACACCCTTGTTTTTTCATTTTTTGTTTTTCGTTTTTTTTGTTTTGCTTTTTTGTTTTTTTGATTTTTGTTTTTTTGATTTTTGTTTTTTTGATTTTTGTTTTTTCTTCAATCAAGAAATGCATAATTTCATAATTCCAATAAATGATGCCATGAAATTCAAATAATTGATATGAGAGAGGCATAATTCAAATAATTGATATGAGAGAGGCATAATTCAAATAATTGATATGAGAGAGGCATAGTTCAAATAATTGATATGAGAGAGGCATAATTCAAATAATTGATGTAGGATGGGTATAATTCTTAATTATCCCAATAGATGCTTGATGCATTGGTGTTACTTTCTTATAGACGAATAATGAAAGATAACATCCGCTTGTTTTTGAAAATTTGTACTTGCCATTGAATACGGATTTTTTGTTTTTTATTTTTTTGTTTTTCCCCATTTTTTTAAAATAAAGATCGAATCAATTTCACTGTCAATTATTTTAAGAAAATTAAAGCATTATGTATACTTTTCCCTAGTATTCGATGATACTCGTTTTTAAGAAGAATTGTGAATAATATTATATCTCAATTACCTATTTATAGTTTTTGGAGATTATTATGTCATTCATATAATTAGGTCAGAGTCAAAAACANATATTCTGTAATATTGATATTTTATATTGTCATTTTAAAGGCAAACAAATAAGTTTTTTTAAAAACAAAAAAAGAAGCTGTTTAAAAAACAGCTTTTAAAATTAAATTTAGAAATCGGTCATCACTCTGAACTGATCGATTTCAGGGTTGCCGATTTTTGCAATGAATTGTTCGGCTGCGGTACGGATATCTTTAGAACCCGTAATGGCACGACCGACAACTAAAATATCTGCACCGGCTTTGATTGCAATCGGGACAGCGTCAAGTTTCACGCCGCCTGCAACGGCAATAAAGGTTTTTGGGCAAATCTTTTTGATTTCACCAATACTGCCCCATGCGTGTTCCGTGGTTTCGATGTCAATACCGCGGTGAAGTTCAATAACATCAGGAACAGCTTTAATTTCTTTCAATTCTTTTAAGAGGGGGATTGGGTCTTTCAAATTGAGTGTATCCATAATAGCATAAATGCCGGTTTTGTGGGCTTCATCAATGACTTTTGCAATTGTATTGACCGGTGCCAATGCCGAGACGACAACGGCGTCTCCGGCAGCGTCGGCAACCATTCGAGCTTCCAAGTTGCCGGTATCGAGTGTCTTTAAATCAGCAACGATGAATGCATCCGGTCTGACTTCACGGATTTTTGAAATCACGTCTGTGCCAAAGCGTTTAATAAGCGGCGTTCCGGCTTCGATTAATAAGTGATCGTTTTGTGGGAGCATTTTGACGGCGCTGAGAACAAAGTCCAGGCTTGTTGTGTCAAAAGCCACTTGAAGATACGGCGGGTTCCAGAGTCTGGAAACTTTGAATCCCATAATTGCGTGTGTGGATTTGTTGCTTTCCTCGAGCACTTTGTCA
>WRNK01000168.1 GCA_009776675.1 Methanimicrococcus sp. | reverse complement strand
AAAAAATACAAAACAATTGAAGATTATGCCTTTGCCAACCCCGCCGTTTTTGAAAAAGACATTTATTCCACCGGCTTTTACCGCATGAAAACAAAACATGTGATTGAATGCGCCAATATCATTTTGTCCGAATACGGCGGCAGCGTTCCCCAAACAATGGCAGAACTGACAAAATTGCCCGGCGTCGGGCGAAAAACAGCCAATATCGTTTTAGCCAGAGGGTTTGGAATCATCGAAGGCATTGCGGTGGATACCCACGTTAAACGTCTTTCCAACAAGCTTGGGTTTACCGAAAACGATGATCCCGAAAAAATCGAAAAAGATTTGATGAAATTGGCGAAAAAAGAAGATTATGATGACCTTTCACTGTCTTTGATTTTCCACGGGCGCCGTGTTTGCAATGCTCAAAGGCCGAAATGTGATTTTTGCCAAATTCGAGAATTATGCCCGTCGGCGGATGTCTAAAAAAAAAGAAAAAATTCGAGTACAGCAAACAAAGAATGATAAAAAAAGAAAAGGAGATGCAATTAATTAAAAATAATCGTCTCACTTTTCCACAATTTTCATTTCCGATTCTCTTTCATCGCTTTTACAAAAGCGGCAAAAGAAGGTTCTGCTTTATCCGGTCTTGATTTAAATTCGGGGTGGTACTGCACGGCAAAGAAGAATTTTTTATCCGGCAGTTCGAGTGTCTGCTTGGCACCTTTAATGTCGCCTGAAAACACTAAGCCTTTTTGTTCTAAAATTTTGGTGTAATCGGAATTGGCTTCATATCGGTTTCTGTAGCGACCGGTGATGGTTTCTTTTTTGTAAATCTTTTTGGCAAGCGTTTTGTCGGCCAATTTGATTTCAAATTCGCCCAGGCGCATGGTGCCGGAAAAACCGGTTCCGTCGTTGTTTTCGGAAATGACGTCAACAACGGGGTATTTTGTGGTTTCGTCAAGTTCGGTTGTGTTGGCGTTTTTAAGTCCGGCGACGTTTCTTGCGAATTCAACGACTGCCAGCTGCATTCCAAAACCAATGCCGAGGAACGGGATGTCTTTTTCACGGATGTGTCGGATTGCTTTGACAATGCCGTCACTGCCGCGTTCACCAAAACCGCCCGGAACGATGACTCCGTCGTATTTGTCAAGCTTGTTTAACGCAGCATCATCGCTTTCTAAAGATTCGGAACTTATCAAGTCGAGAACGACTTTGACATTGTTTTCGGTTGAACCGTGTTTGACGGCTTCAAAAACACTGATGTAAGAGTCTGCCAAATCTGTGTATTTGCCGACAATCACTGCATGAAGGGCAGTATCGTCCGGCATTTCTCTGATTTTGTTCATTTTGGCAACCATGCTGCACCATTTGGTGTCAACCTTTTCATTTTTATTTTTTGGGGGCAAACCGAGTGATTTAATAATTTTGTCTGTTACACCTTGTTTTTCCAAGATGACGGGCACTTCATACAAGTTTGGAACATTGTAAGTGCTGACGACACAATCTTTGCTGACGTCACAAAAGAGAGAGATTTTTTCTTTCGTTTCCTTTTTGAGCGGAAGTGTTGAGCGGACGACGATAAAATCAGGAGACAGGCCGATAGCTCTGAGTTCTTTAACAGAGTGCTGTGTCGGTTTTGTTTTTTGCTCGCCCTGTGTGTCATCAAAGGCTAATGTGACGTGAACAAAAATCATATTTCCGTGCGGTTCTTCCGTTTTCATTTGGCGAACCGCCTCTAAAAAGGACATGCTTTCAATGTCACCAACCGTTCCGCCGATTTCGATTAAACAAACATCTGCCTTGCTTTTGCTTCCGGCTTTTCGAATACGGTTTTTGATTTCATTTGTAATGTGCGGAATAATTTGAACCGTTTTTCCCAAATATTCGCCCTTGCGTTCTCGGTTAATCACGGCAGAATAAATGACCCCGTTTGTGATATCATGATCATCGGTTAAGTTAATGTCTAAAAAGCGTTCATAGTTTCCTAAGTCTAAGTCCACTTCCCCGCCATCGTTTAGAACAAAAATTTCGCCATGCTGAAGCGGGCTCATGATGCCGGCATCGACATTCAGGTACGGGTCGATCTTGATTGCTGTTACAGCGTATCCGCGGTTTTTCAAGTTTCTTCCGATAGAAGCCGTTGTAATTCCTTTTCCTAAACCACTGATAACGCCGCCTGTAACAACAATATATTTCATGTAATTTCCTCTTTTAATTCATTTTATTGCTTTAATGATTTAAATTTAAAGATATTTAAGGGGGTGTATATATACCTTCTACTTCATGACTTCTCGTCTTTCTTTTTTTATTTTTTACAATTTTAAAAAATTGATCATGACAAAAGCCAAGAATGCTGTGTTTCAAAAAAACTAAAGTCCCGAAATTTTAAGAAAAAAACAAAACGATTGATTGTGATTTATGGTTGGAAAATGCTCTTTTTTCTCTTCGTCTTCTTTTGGATTCGCGGACTGTGATTTAGGGTTGAACAAAAACGAATTTAAAAATTCAAGATAATACCGATAAAGCCGAGCTGATTATGATTTATGGTTGAATAAAAACCAAAACGGTTTTCATTCGCCATAAAAAAATTCACATCGCTGCCATAAAAAAACTCACTTCTTCCTTCGATTTTGCAGCCATTTAAGCAACATCATTGCACAAAGCACCGCCCCTACACAAATTGAAACACTGAATAGAAACAACAGAAACACACAAAACACCAATGAAAAAAACACCGCAATTACCACTGACAAAACCACCAAATCGCCGGGGTTAACTTTCTGCGGCAAGAAGTAAAAATCACCCGTCCCCCAATCCACAAAGGCGGTTGCATCCGTCACGCCGATGACTGAACTTTCATTTGCCATCATGTAATTGTTCCTCACATCAAGATATGAAATATTGGACAAGCGAGATATATCCAGATAGGTCAGCTTGTTGCCGGAGCAGTTCAGAGATTGCAGCGCGGTGCAGCCGGTTATATTCATAGAGGACAGATTGTTGTTGGAGCAGTTCAGACTTTCCAGTGCCGTACAGCCGAATGCATTCAAAAAGTACAGATTGTTTTTGGAACAGTTCAAACTTTCCAGTGCGGTACAGCCGGATACATTCATAGAGGACAGATTGGGAAAGTCGGATACGGTGAGAGAGGTCAGTGCGGTACAGCCGGATACATTCAAAGAGGTCAAATTGGGAAAGCCGGATACGGTGAGAGAGGTCAGATTGTTGTAGCCACAGGACAGTTCCGTTAGCGCGGTGCAGCCGGACACGTTCAGATAAGTCAGATTGTTG
The DNA here is from genome assembly GCA_009776675.1 of Methanimicrococcus sp. The sequence continues at coordinate 192 of WRNK01000168.1, read as the reverse complement.
TAGCCACAGAACAGTTCTTCCAGTGCGGTGCAGTCGGATACGTTTAGAGTGGTTAAACTATTGTTGTGGCAGTGCAAAGTTACAAGTGCGGTACATCCGGATATGTTCAGAGAGGTCAGACTGCTGTTGTTGCAGTACAAAGTTGCAAGCGCGGTACAGCCGGATACGTCCAAAGAAATCAGATTGCTGCTG
>WRNK01000167.1 GCA_009776675.1 Methanimicrococcus sp. | reverse complement strand
AGTATATGTCTTATGCAACTGATCATTATGATTTACAATGAAAATGCGGGGAATCGTTTTTTACGCCCCTAACCAAAAAAACCGGAATTTGAACAGAACAATAACTATTTTTGATACAACCCTCCGAGACGGTGAACAAGCCCCCGGAGTTACAGTTCCGATTGAAAAGAAAATTGAGATTGCAGCTCAATTAAACAAACTTGGTGTCGATTTCATTGAAGCGGGTTTTCCAATCTCCTCCCCCGGGGATAAAGAAGCCGTCAAAACTATTGCTTCTCTTGGTCTTGATTCTAAAGTTTGCGGACTCGCACGCGCTGTTTTAAAAGACATTGACGCGTGTATTGACTGCGATGTCGATTTGATCCATACGTTCATCCCGACGTCAGATATTCAACGAGAATACACGATCAAAAAATCACGCGAAGACACAATATCGGCTGCCGTTGAAGTGATTGAATACATTAAAAGCCATGGTTTTCAATGTATGTTTTCACCAATGGACGCCACCCGAACAGATTTGGATTATCTAAAAGAAATCATCAAAGCCGCCAAAGATGCCGGCTGCGATATTGTCAATATTCCTGATACTGTCGGTGTCATGGTACCTTCTTCCATGTATCATTTGTTTGATGTTCTGCACCAAGAAATTGATATCCCTTACGACACCCATTGCCACAACGACTTTGGTTTGGCAAACGCCAACAGCTTAATGGCAATCGAAGCCGGAGCGTCTCAAGTGCAAGTGACGGTAAACGGAATTGGAGAACGTGCCGGAAATGCTTCTCTTGCAGAAGTTGTTATGGCGCTTCACTCGGTTTACGGGATGAAAACAAACATCAAAACAGAGTATTTGACAGAAACATCAAAAATGGTTGAAAGAATCACAGGCATCAAAATGCCGCCGACATTTCCGATTGTCGGTGAAAATGCTTTTTCTCATGAATCCGGCATTCACTCACAAGGCGTTCTTGAAAAAGCCGAAACCTTTGAGCCCGGCGTCATGACCCCCGAAATGGTCGGACAAAAAAGGCGCATCGTTTTGGGCAAACACGCCGGAAAACACGCCGTTTTGAAAAATCTGGAAAATGTCGGAATCCACCCGACAGAATCGCAGTTGCTTGAAATTTTGTCAAAAATCAAAGAAATCGGCGACCGTGGAAAACAAGTCACTGATGCGGATTTGTTTGTTGTCGCCTCCATCGTCCTTGGCAAAAAAGGAATCGATGAGACAATAAAGCTCAAAGAAGTTTCTGTGATGACCGGAAACCGACTGACTCCGACCGCTGTCATATGTGCAGACGTCAACGGAAAAGAAACAATTTCCGCAAAAACAGGCGTCGGCCCCGTAGATGCCGCCCTTCGCGCCGCCGAAGAAATCGTCGGCGACTCCAAATACAAGATACAAGAGTTCAGCATGGAAGCAATTTCAGGCGGCTCGGATTCTTTGGCACGTGTGACAATCGTCCTTCAAAATGAACGCGGAAACACCGTGACCGCCAAATCTGCCAACGCCGATATTGTCATTGCCTCCGTTGAAGCTTTGATTAACGCCATGAACGCTCTTTCGGGAATGGATTGATTGATGGGTTGATGATTAATGGGTTGATGATTGATTCATCAATCCGGTTTTTTTATTTTTTAAATCCGAAACATCCTTTTTTTAAAGCGATTAAAAGGCGGGGTACGTTTTTCCTAAAAGCTGTTTGATGATTTTAGGAAACGGTACCCCCTTTTTTATTGATATGACACAAAAATGATGTTTCGGATTTATTTGCATCATAAAACCCAAATCAGCCACCCGTTCGATCAGTCGCCCTAAGGCGGCTGAATCGAACGGATTCACACCTATAAAAATAAAATCGAAAATACAAAGCCTTTTTTTGTGTTTTTGTTTTGAGTTATAGATGGCAGCAGAAATCATAGCAACAGTAAAGTCGGTGGCAAAAATCATAGCATCCATATTTTTTTTCAAAAACGCTCAAATTTTGCTTTCATCCGCTGCGCTACTGAAAACAAAATTTGAGGGGGTTTGGATGTTTTTGAAGAAAAGGAATTTGAGAATACCGGCGATAAAAAATCTTCTATTCTCTGACCCTTAGGATTTTTTGGACATATTGACGAAATGATACGGATCAAAAGAAACGATGTGAAAGATGTTTTGTGTATAATATCCGTGGATTCGATACAAGTGATCGACTTTTACATGCTCCAAATCATAGTGGCCGCGGTCAGGATGTTCCGGATCAATATATGTTTTAGATTTTATGCCGGTTTTGTCGTTGCCCTATGCATTTTTAAATTTTGTAATGGGGCACCCAAATGATTTTTCAAAAAACGAATCCAGCGCTTCTTTCAAATCTGCATCTTGTTTGCAGATACATTCATGAGCGATTCCGCAGCTTCCAATATCATGAAATTTGAACTGGACATAACGGGTTACATCAATTTCTTTATCTAAAAGATGCTGATTGTAAGCAAGTTTCGGAGCCTTTTTTGAAGTCTCCTGAAGACTTTTTGACAACATCTGAGATGTCGCTGCCGGATTAAATTCTTTCCGATACGTCATAGAAAATCAGTCGTTTTGGTACTCTTCAAAGAGCTCGCGATAAAATTTTTTCATGTCACTCGGATCAATTTTTTCATTTGATTTTTCAGATTCGGGAAGACCGCCTCTCGTTTTTTGCCATGGGATTTCAGAATGGGACAGATTTTCCAATTGGAATTGTGTCAGTTCGCCATATGATTCCCAGACAAATTCCAATACATCTTCAGCATATTTGTCGAATTTTGGAACCTCTTCGGTTTGGGTAATGGGAAGCCATCCTGAATCTCGATATTTTGAATACAGCAGCGTATTTACCGGTCCGTGAGCCCACGCTTCAAAATCATCATTTTTGCAAATCGCAGAATCGAGCAGCGCATAACCCCAAGCAACGGCGTAATAGCTCAGCTTTTGAAGTTTTTTGTGCTGTGCCGGTGATTTTTTTAAAAACCAGTTTGCAACATCCGTGATGTCAGGTAATTCTTGCGGCGGCATGGTTCTCTCCCTTTCTCCGATTGTCGTTTTTTACGTTTCAAAAAAAATATAAGTCGTATTTCATACAGGCTTTTTCGAAAAAGAATGTTTTGACCCGATCATGTTTTTAGATTTTTCGGGCAAAGCCTATACGTTGTATATGTCATTAAAGTGTGTTCTGCAATAAAAATATTTTTAAATTTTTTGTAACTTTATAATTGAAACGCATTTTATTACACCCTGTTTTAGAAACAATGCCAATCGCATTCGTAACTTCTATCCAACGCTTGGGGGTAAGTGCAAAATTGTTTGAACCGGCCATATTTTTAATTCCATCGAATTCGATGGAATTAAACTCAGGGTTGTTGAATTGTTCCCAAAGTCCTATAAATTCAATGGTGCTTCTGTTTCACATCCAATCGCCCCACTTCACTTGCCACACTTGTGCCCCACT
>WRNK01000166.1 GCA_009776675.1 Methanimicrococcus sp. | reverse complement strand
GTATTGCCAATATCTTTCTTCTTCGGTGGTCAGGGGCCTATACTCTGCACCCATATCTTTCATTTCGCCGCTTTTGAAAACGCCGACTTTAATGCCTTCATCTTCGTACACTTCTGTTAAATCATAGTGAACGCCAATCACACCAATAGAACCGGTCAGTGTTGATTTTGTCGCATATATGTAATCTGTCTGAGAAGCAACATAATAAGCGGCACTGGTGGCTTGATCTCCCATTGATACAACAACGGGTTTTCCCATGTCTTGAGCACGCTTGATTTCATAATTTATTTCTTGGGCGGCTGATGCCGTTCCACCCGGACTGTCGATTCTTAAAACAATGGCACTGATGCTTTTATTATTTGCTGCTGATCGAATCAGACGGCAAATTTCATCTGAGCCTGCGTATCCCGAACCATAATAATAATCGCCGGTATACATCGGTCCGTTGATATGAATGACAGCAACTTTGCCGCTGGAAGTGCCGGCGTAAGAATTTGAAGGAGAACTCATGCTCGCAAGGAAAACTGAACCGACAATTGCGAGTAATAAAAGTCCGACAATGGCAAGAACCAGCCAAGTCGTCTTACGGCTTGAACCACTTTTTTTGGGCGCCGATTTGCTTTCGGCTTTTGGAACATCAGCAACACGTTCTTTTTCAACTTTTGGAATATCAGCAACACATTCTTTTTCAACTTTTGGAATATCAGCAACATGTTCTTTTTCAACTTTTGGAATCGTTGAAACCGATTTTGGATATGAATCCGATGCATGAACCGATTTGGATGAATCGGGCGTCTGAGCCGCTTGTTTTGGTTTGGATTGATCTGCATAACTGTAATAAGGATGGTAACTTGAACCTGATGTTATATTTTCTTTTGAATCTGAACTCAATATAAGAACCTCCGATGAGATGAAAAATGATATGTTAAAAATGGTGTTATAAATTAAATATTCTTCTAAGAAATAAATAAATCCAATTAAGAAAAATTTGTATCATAATTTATAAATCACATATGACCAAAAATTTTGAAAATCTTTTTTTGAAAATCATTTTTTGAAAAAACATACAAAATATTATAAATTCAAGAAGGCTTACATATCATTCTTTCAAATAAACTGACGATCATATTTCAAAATATTTCGAGGAAATTCGATGACTCAAGACTCAAAACCGATGGTTGTGACATGCGGTCTTCCGTATGCAAACGGAAAGGCACACATCGGTCATTTAAGAACATATATCCCAGCCGACATTTATGTTCGTGCTCAGCGAAAGCAAGGAAAGGAAGTTGTTTTCATCTGCGGCTCAGACACGCACGGAACACCCGTTGTCGTCAATGCCGAAAAGGAGGGCATGACACCAAAAGAATTGGTGGCGATTTATCATACGCACTTTTTAAACATTTTCACCCGCATGGGCATTTATTTTGATCAGTTCGGAACAACTGATGACAATGAAAACCACATCCGAACAACGGATATTGTTCAAAAATTGATTGATGGCGGCTACGTCTATCCTAAAAATATTGATATCGCTTACTGCCCGCATTGTGACAGATTCCTGCCCGACCGATATGTCGAAGGCATTTGTCCGCATTGCAGCGCCATCGCACGCGGTGATGAATGCGACCAGGGATGCAAAAAACCGCTTTATCCCGGAGAATTGATTGAGCCGCAATGTGCCGTTTGTAAGAATCCGGCAGAATACAAAAGTCAGGAACATTATTTCTTTAAATTGTCCGAATTTGACGGCTTTTTGAAAGATTATTTGGAAAAATTGCGCGGCACCGACAACGCTGTCAATTATGCCAAAGGCTGGGTCACGCAAGGTCTTGAAGATTGGTGCATTACCCGAAATATGGATTGGGGCGTCAAGTTTCCGGATGTCGATGGATTGGTTGTTTATGTCTGGGTCGATGCACCGATCGGGTACATTGCATTTACGGAAGAGTGGGCTCAAAAGACGGGCAATTCCTGGGAAAAATTATGGAAACAAGATGCGGATATTGTTCACTTTATCGGCGGCGATATTGTCTACCACCACTGTATTTTTTGGCCCGCGATGCTGAAAGGTTCAGGATATTCATTGCCGACAGACGTTGTGGCTTCGGGAATGGTCAAAATTGAAGACCACAAATTTTCAAAGAGCCGTGGTTATGTTGTTTGGGTGGGCGAAGACTATTTGGATCACGGATTCCATCCGGATTTGCTGCGCTACTATTTGTCCAGTTACACGTCTCACACAAAGGATTTAAATTTTGCATGGAGCATGCTTCAGGAAAAAATCAATTCCGAGCTTGTTGCCGTTCTTGGAAACTTATTTTATCGCAGCTTACTGTTTGCCTCCAAAAATTTCGGCGAAATTCCAAAAGGAACCGCTCATTCCGACATTTTGAATCAAATTCAAAAAACAATCGACGAAGCGCCCGCTGTTTTGAAAGAATATGAATTTAAGCAATACGCCGACAAAGTCATGGAATTAGCCTCTTTTGCCAATGCTTATTTCCAGTCCAACGAACCATGGGCTTTGATTAAAACAGATAAAGACAAGTGTGCAGATGTCGTTTACAATTGCCTCCAGCTTGTGAAATCTTTATGTGTTTTGTTTGAGCCGATTGCACCTGGAAAAATGCAGGAAGCTTGGGAACAATTGGGACTTTCCGGAAACGTCGCAGATGTGCTTTACGACGAATCTCTTGTTCCGCTCGTATCGGGTTCAAAATTAGGCGTTCCAAAAATTTTGTTTGAAAAACTGGAGGATGACAGAATTTCCAAAATGGACGCGATTGCCAATACACGCGTCAACGACGCCTTAAAAGCCGCCGGGTTATTGAAAGATGAAGATGCAGGCAAAACAGAAGAGAGCAAAAAAGAAGATCAAAAAGGCGAGAAGAAAGGCGAAAATAAAGACGAGAAGAAAGACAAGAATCAAAAAGAGAAAGAACAGAAAAAACAAAATGGAGATAAAAAAATGGATGACAAAAAAGATGCCATCGGCACTGAAGAAACGGCAGAAATCTCAATTGACGATTTCTTCAAAACAAAAATCAAAATCGGAAAGATCATTTCAGTCGAAACGATTGAAAAATCCACCAAATTATACAAAATCATGGTCGATGTCGGGGAAGCCGCCCCGCGTCAAATTGTTTCGGGAATTCGAGCCTTTTATGAAATCGACGAACTTGTCGGCAAAACAGTTTGCGTTGTCGTCAACTTAAAGTCGGCAAAATTATGCGGCGTCGAGTCTCAGGGAATGATTTTAGCCGCCGATGACGGCAAAGGAAATGTTCGCTTGCTGATGCCGGATCAAACATTGGAACCCGGATCTGACGTTTGCTGAAAAAAAGGGTGTTTCAGGTTAAAAAACAGAATCAAATTTCAATAACCCTTTCTGCCAAAAACATCCAAACCCCCTCAAATTTTGTTTTCAGTAGCGCAGCGGATGAAAGCAAAATTTGAGCGTTTTCAAAAAAAAATGT
>WRNK01000165.1 GCA_009776675.1 Methanimicrococcus sp. | reverse complement strand
CGATAAAGCTGTTAAAACCACTCTCTCTGAAAGTTTTTTATGAAGAGGGCAGGTACATTGTTGAAGAGGATGTTTTTAACATCTATGCTGCAAACCAAGATTTCCAAAAAGCCTGTTTAGATTTTGAAAATCACATCTGTCATCTTTATGAAGAATTTGTTCGGGAAGACATTAAAAAATTGGGCTCCGGCGGCGTTTCTTTACGAAAATTATTGCAATCCTATATAGGTGTAAATAATGTTGACCTATAAATGCAAAAAAATAGAGGGAGCATTGCTGAGCAAAGGATTCCGTCAAGTAAATAAAAACCACCATAAATATTTCTTTTATTACGATGAAGAAGGAAGAAAACAACATTTTTTCACATATACAAGTCATTCGAATCAAGAATATTTTGGAAGAGTTTTAAACAAAATGAAAGAACAATTGAAATTGGACTTTGATGAATTTGACGGTGTTGTAGAATGCTATATTTCAAAAGACCAATTAAAACAGATATATTCAAAAAAGGAAAAACAACAAAAAATATAATCCCCAAAAAATAAGCGGACGTTATCTTTATTATTTTTTTGTCAAATGAAAACGAATTGAATATTCATTTTTTCAATCTCGGTGTCATGATTTGAACAACGAATTACTGCGTTGTTCTATCATGCCCCAATGAAAAATAAAAAAAACAAAAACCCTTTATTCAATTTTTTCCCATTCAGCTCCGACCTTTTTCATAACTTCAAAAAATTCGGGATACGAAATTTTGACGGAATCGGTTGTGTCGATTGTTGTATTTCCAAGAAGCAGCCCTGCAACAAATAAAGACATAACAATGCGGTGATCATCCCATCCGTGAAAATCGGCTCCCTTCATTTTTCCTTTGCTTTTTTCGCCGGAAATAATCAACCCATCTTCTGTTTCTTCAATAAAAACACCGGCTTTTTTAAGTTCGGTTGCCATCGCTTTTAATCGGTCTGTTTCTTTCAGACGGACATGAGCCGCATTCACAATTTTCATTTCGCCGTCTGAAAAAGCACCAAGAACCGCAAGCGTCGGAACAAGATCCGGCGTTTCTTTGACATCGCAGACAATACCTCGAAGCGTCCGATGATCCGGGTTTGAAACAGAAACAATTCCTTTTTCTTTATCCCACGAAACAACAGCACCCATTTTTTCAAGAATTGAAATGATTGCACTATCGCCTTGAGCAGAAGGGAAAAGATTGCAAACAGTGACATCAGCTCCCGAAATCAAAGCGCCGGCTGCAAGAATATACGAAACGGATGAAAAATCTCCGGGGATTGTATATTCTTTTAAATTGTATGTTTGGTTTCCTGATATTTTGTATGAAAAAACAACATCACTGTCTTTTTTTGTTTCAATCTTGGAACTTGTTTCAACCTTTGGAATTGTTTCAATCTTGGAACTTGTTACCATTTCATGAATCAGGATCCCTGCTTTTTTTGCAACTTCAAGCGTGACGTCAACATAAGGTTTTGACTTGAAATCCCCGACAACTGAAAGATTTGTTTCCCCTTTCAAAAGCGGACAAGACAAAAGAAGTGCTGAAATAAACTGAGAACTCATCCCGCCGTCAATAGAAACGCTGCCCGGCTGAATCGGTCCCCGAATCACAAGCGGTGCACATCCGTTATTTTTAGAAACAGCCTTTGTCCCCATATCTTGAAGCGTTTTTAAAAGCGGCGTATTGGGTCTTTTTTGAATCGAAGCATCGCCTGTGAGTGTAATTTCTTCATCGCATAAGCCTGCCAAAGCAGCCATCAGACGCAGCGTTGTTCCCGAATTGCCGACATCAATTTCTTTTTGAGGAACAGTCGGACTTCCCGAAAATCCTTTGACGAAAAGAACCGTTTCACCATTTTCTATTCTTTCCTCAATATCGGCACCAAATAAACGGCAAGCTTCAATCGTTGACTGCGTATCCGCCGACATCAAACAATGAAAAAGCCGGCACTCGTGTGTTCCAAGAGATGCCGCCAAAATCGCGCGATGGGTATAGCTTTTAGAAGCCGGTGCAACGATTTCACCGGAAAGAATTGACTTTTGAACAGAAATAATCATAACTTTTCGTAAGGAATCGAAAGGTTATAAGGTTTAAGGAAAAATTCGATTATTTATTCAAAAAATCTTCAATGGTCATATTGTCATAATAATCAACAAAATCGGAATAAGGCATACCGATTGGAATGTCAGAATTGTACAGCATTTTTAACGCCAATGTATCGGTTTTAGATAAACCCGGAACGGGGCCTTTTGCAGTCATGATGCTGGTACGGTCTGAAACATGATTATAAAAACCGATCGCATGGGATATTTCATGCAAAACGATGGTGTTTCGATAACCTTGAGAAAACTTATCGGGCTCAATAACGATAATTGCTTTAATAATTTCACCCTCTCTGAAAGAAGAGTGGCAAAAACTTCTATTGCCATCGGCATTGATGCCGAGAATTTGGTTTTCGATGCTTTTAAAATTTTCTTTGGTTGTATAAATGATTCTGACATTTTCATCGCTGTTGACAATCTGCATTCCCGGAAAACCGCCAATACTGTTAAACGCATCAATAATATCGTTTAACGCTTTCAAATCCTCGTCGGACGGGTTGCCTTCAACTTTGATTCTCATCGGCTCCGCCCATTTTTGAATACCGGTAACATCCATATCGTTTGGCACTTTCAAATCCTCATTGGGAGGGATCCCCTCAACTTTGTTTTTCATCGACTCTACCCATTCTTGAATACCTGCAACATCCTGATCTTCAAATTGAACATCGTAAATAAACACAAAAGCTTCATCAAAATTGTCTGATTCGCTCTCATTTAAAACATTAAAAGTCCATCCGGGATTTAAAAAACCGTAAACATTGTTTTGCCACAAAACAATGCCGCCGGCAGACAAAATCAAAACAACGATAAATAATGATATCAATCTCTGCCTTAAAGTCGGTTGGGGGGGTTTTTTGGAACGGGCAGAGTTATTTTTTTTCATAATTACACACACCATAAATGATAATAGTGCAGGGTATGATAAAGACGAACAATTTGGCGTTAAAAAATGATTACATAAAAATTAAAACAAAACATTCTACTTCATTTTATTAGATTTATCAATTTAAGAGTTTTCATAAAAATAGAAAAAAGTCCGTCTTAAAACCAAAAAAAAGCCGGACAACTTTCATTGTCCGGCAGATTGTGAATCCGAAATCGGATTCATCAAATTTTGCGTTTTCTTTTTTCCTTTATCAGCGCAATTATTTTGCGGGGATGATCAAGGCTCTTTCACCGGCAGGCTCAAATTCTCTGAGTGCACCGCGGCCGAATTCATATCTCGGTCTGGTGAAGTCAAACGGTAAGAGGTCGTCTGCGAAACAAACTTTGATCAAGGGGTTTGCAGTGTATGCGTCGCCGCGTGAGGCGTGTGCAGCCATTGTGACACCTGCGTAACCGCCCTGGTGACCCACGTTCATAGCGTAGTTGGGGTAGTTT
>WRNK01000164.1 GCA_009776675.1 Methanimicrococcus sp. | reverse complement strand
TTAAAAGCCTTAAAAAATGCCGAAACCGGTAAAGTTGTGATGCGTTTTGCACCCAACCCAAACGGACCGCCGACGCTTGGCAGCTCCCGCGGTATGATTATCAACTCCGAATATGTCAAAATGTACAGTGGCGAATTTATTTTAAGATTTGACGACACCGACCCCGACCAAAAAAGACCGATGGTTGAAGCTTATCAATGGTATGTTGATGATTTTAAATGGCTTGGCGTGGTTCCAAACAAAATCGTTTGTGCTTCCGATCGTTTTGAATCATATTACGAGATTGCAGAACAACTGATTACTATGGAAAAAGCTTATGTTTGTTTCTGCGACAGTGAAACTTTTAAGGACTTAAAAGATCACAAAAAAGCCTGTCCGCATCGCGATACTTTGCCGGAAGAAAACATGGCGCATTGGAAAAAAATGCTTGCCGGCGGCTACGAAGAGCGTGAGGCGGTTCTCAGGATTAAAACCGATATTGAACACAAAGACCCTGCCCTTCGCGATTGGGGGGCGTTTCGCATCCTGAAAAAAGATCATCCGAGACCAGAAGTCGGAAACAAATATGTTGTTTGGCCTCTTTTGGACTTTGAAGGCGCTGTTGAAGATCACATGCTTGGAACAACCCATATCATCCGCGGCAAAGACCTGCAAGACAGCGGCAAACGCCAAAAATATATTTATGATTATTTGGGCTGGACATATCCGATTACCACACACTGGGGACGTGTCCGCATTGAAGAATTCGGAAAACTCAGTACAAGCGGCATTCGCGCAGCCATTGAAAAAGGCGAATATACCGGCTGGGATGATCCGTGCCTTCCGACAATAATGGCAATCCGTCGCCGCGGAATTTTGCCCGAAGCCCTGAAAAAATATATGATTGAAATGGGCGTTGGAGAAACCGATGTCAGTATCAGCATGGAAACATTATATGCCGAAAACAAAAAAATCATCGACCCGATTGCTCACCGTATGTTTTTTGTTGAAAACCCGATTGCTATGACCGTTGACGGCTTAGACGACCAAACTGTTCACGCACCGCTGCATCCAAACAAACCGGAAACGCGTGACATTCAAGTCGGAAACAAAATTTATGTGACGGAAGACGATGTTAAAAACATGACCGTCGGCACAAATATTCGATTAAAAGACTTGGCAAATATCGAAATCACTTCGTTGTCCCCGCTTGCTGCCAAAATGATTGACAACAGCATGGAAACCGCCAAGAAAAATAAAATGAAAATTATCCACTGGGTACCGTTTGATGGCGTAAATGTCACCGTTCTCGGTCCCGAAAAAACATCCATTGGTATCGGTGAACATCAAATCAAAAAAGAATTGGACAACATTGTTCAATTTGAAAGATACGGATTCTGCCGCATTGATGCGGTCAGCGGAAACGATGTTGTTGCCTATTATACACACAAATAAGAAATTTGTATCAATAATTCAACTTAGATCAGCATTTCAACTTGTATTAGCATTTCAATTTGTATCAATATTCCAATTTATATTCGTATTTCAACTTTGTATCAACATTTCAATTTATATTAGTATTCCAACTTTGTATCAATATACAAAACTTATATCAGCACATCCAAATTATAAATAGCCGGAGAAAAGAATATGAAAATTTTAGTCAGCGACTCCCTTTCTGAAGAGGGATTATTGATTTTAAAAGAAAGCGGTTTTAATGTTGTTGTTAAAACCGGCTTGTCAGAAGATGAACTTGTCAAGGAAATCAAAGATGTCGACGCTCTCGTCATTCGAAGCGGTACCCAAGTGACGGCGAAAGTGATTGAAGCTGCCGGTCAACTGAAAATCATCGGCCGCGCCGGCGTCGGTGTTGACAATGTCGATACGGATGCCGCCACAAAAAAAGGAATCATTGTATCAAACACGCCGGACGGCAATACGCTTTCTGCTGCCGAGCACACTTTTGCCATGATGATGTCTATGGCAAGAAATATTCCCCAAGCCTATGCTTCCCTTCGTACTGAAAAATGGGAAAGGAACAAATTTATGGGCGTTGAACTCAACAAAAAGATTTTAGGGGTTGTCGGCTTAGGGCGAATCGGCGCCGAAGTTGCCAAGCGCGCTCAGGCTTTTAATATGCAAATCCTGGGTTATGATCCGTTTGTCTCCGAAGAGCGTGCCAAATCCATGGGCATTACGTTAACCACCGTTGAAGAAATTTGTAAAAAAGCGGATTTCATTACTGTTCACACACCACTGACAAAAGAAACCAAAAACATTATTGACGCCAAAATGTTTGCCGTGATGAAAAAATCTGCTCGCATCATCAACTGCGCCCGCGGCGGCATCATCAATGAAGAAGATTTGGCTGAAGCCGTCAGCTCCGGAAGAATTGCCGGCGCTGCCATTGACGTGTTTGTGAATGAACCGCCGACCGGATCCGAACTCACAAAGTCTGATAAGATTATCGTTACGCCCCATCTCGGTGCCTCCACCATTGAAGCTCAAATCAATGTTGCAATTGATATTGCTCATGAAATCATTGATGTTTTAAACGGCGAAGGCGCCAAAAGCGCCGTCAACATCCCTGCTGTCCGCGCAGATGTCAGAGAATATTTAGACCCCTATGTCCGTTTGGCTGAAATTTCCGGAAAGATTGCTGCGACCCTCTTTGAAAAGAGCTATGACAAAATCGAACTGGAATACAAAGGCGACATTTCTGCAAAAGATGTCCGAACTGTGACATTGGCGGCTTTAAAGGGCGTTCTTCAAACAGCAGTCGGCTCCGGCGTCAATTATGTAAACGCCCCCGGTCTTGCCAAATCACGCGGCATCGAAGTCAGCGAAAAGAAAACAGAAAAAGCGGACGAATATGCCTCCGTCTTTACATTAACTGTTTCTGACGGCAGCAAATCCAAGACTGTTTCGGGAACCGTTGTCGGCAATGACATTAAAATCATTCGGATCGATCAAAGCCGTGTGGATGTTTTCCCGTCAGCTCATATGATTTTTGCCGACCACATCAACAAACCAAACGTGATCGGACCGTGCTGCCAGATTCTTGGCGCCAACAACATCAATATTTCCGGTATGCAGGTCGGGCAGGTTAAAATCGGTGAAGCCACAATTATGGTTATCAGCGTTGACAGCGATGTTTCTGAAGCGGTTTTAAAGAAATTAACGACAGTCGACGGCGTTTTGAGTGCAAAGATTGTGGATATGTAAAAAAAGAGGCGTGATGAACAACCAAGACGCGTTCTTTGTAATATGACTTCAATAATAACTTCAACAAAAAATTGGATGTATATGTATGACGAATGAAATGGTTGAGCAATGTGAAAAATTACACAAAAAAGATGAGCATCAAGAAATTATCCAATTGATCTCAGAGATTCCGGAAAAAGAGCGCAGTTATCAATTAACAGGAATTTTAGCACGCGCTTACAACAACGATGACCAATATGAAGAAGCTGTTCGCTTGCTTTTATCTGTTCAGGAAGAAGGCCAATACGATGCTCTTTGGCATTTCCGTTTAGGCTATGCTTATTATTACTTAGG
>WRNK01000163.1 GCA_009776675.1 Methanimicrococcus sp. | reverse complement strand
AAAATGACTGAAACCACGCAAATGAGTTCATTGAATTAAAAAAATTAAACGAAAATCAAAAAAGAAAATAAACGAAAATCAAAAAAGAAAATAAACAAAAATTAAACGAAATCAAAAAAGAAAAAGGAGATCATTATGGGATTTATTAAAGCAATTTCGGGATCAATTTCAGGAACACTTGCAGATCAGTGGAAGGATTTTTATATGCCGAGACCGGACGTTACCGGAACAGCAGGTGTTTTTGGAGCCGTAAAGAAGGAAACAAATGCCGGCCGCGGAACAAATACCAAAGGCTCGGAAAATATTATTACAAACGGCAGTAAAATCGTCGTTCCCGAAGGAACGGCATTAATTACATTGCAATCCGGCGCCGTCACCGGCTTTATTGCCGAGCCGGGAGGATATGAATTCCGTTCCGACGATGTTAATTCTAAATCGGTATTTTCCGGCGACGGTATTTTATCATCAACGGTCAAACAATCTTGGGAACGCTTTAAATTCGGCGGGATGCCAGGAAATCAACAACTCTTATTTTACGTCAATTTAAAAGAAATCCCGAATAACCGATTTGGCACACAAGCGGAGATTTATTGGGACGACGCCTATTTGGGAGCGCAAGTCGGCGCTGTGACCCGAGGAACATATACTTTAAAAATCGTTGATCCGATTCTTTTTGTCAAGAACTTTGTGCCGGCGAAATATTTGATGGCAAACTCTCCCATATTTGATTTTGCCGACATGGATAATGATGCGGGCGCTCAGCTGTTTAATGAAGTTGTCAGCAGTTTGTCAGGTGCCTTTTCAAATTATACGAATGATCCAAGCAAAGGCAATAGGATTGCCAAAATCCAAGGCGACCAAATAGGATTTGCTCAGTCAATGTCAGCAGCTGTCGAAGAAGGCTATCAATGGAAAACCGACCGCGGTCTGGAAATCATCAAAGTTGCTATTCAAGCGATTGAATATGACGAAGATACAAAGAAGCTGCTCAGCGATGTCAAAAAAGCCGATGCTTTATCCGGCGCCCGCGGCAATTCATTTATGCAGCAATCCGTTGCCCGCGGTATGCAAGCCGCCGGAGAAAATCCAAGCGGCGGCGGACTGGGTATGGCTTTTATGGGCATGGGCATGAATTCCGCCAGCGGTGTCATGGGCGGAATGCAGCAGCCAACAACGGGAACACCACAATCCCAATATATTCAAGGACAGCCGGATGCTTATCAACAGCAGCAGCAACAACAGCAACAGCAGCAACAACAGCAGCAGCAAGCACCGCCTCAAGCGGAAGAAGATCCTTTTGCCAAATTAGCTAAGCTTAAACAACTTCTCGATGCCGGTGTCATATCACAAGAGGAATTTGACGCAGCAAAAGCCAATATTTTGAGTAAACTCTAAATCATTGAAAAAAGCAAATGAAAAAAGCAAATGAAAAAAAGGATGAATAAAAGCCAATATTTGAGGAGTACAAAGTTATGCAAAACAATCCAGACGATTCAACCACTGTTCAGACCGGTTCCGAGCACGGACAAACGAAATGTCCCAAGTGCGGCGCGACTGACATTTCAATGAATTCAAATACCGGTCTATTGCGGTGTAATTTTTGCCGGCATGAATTTGAACCGGAAAAAGTGACCGGATTTGCAGCAAATATTCGAGAGGTGAAGGGCCAGGTTATCGGCTCCGGAGCCCAGAATATTATTGCCGGCACAGATGAAATATTAACGCTTAAATGCCAAAGCTGCGCCGCCGAAGTTGTCATTGATACCGGCGAAGCGCTGCAAGCCCGCTGCCATTGGTGCCGCAACACGTTATCCGTGAAGCAGCAAATTCCAAATGGGGCTGTGCCGGATATGATATTGCCATTCGGAATTAAAAAAGATATGGCACAAACCGAAATTGAAAAATTTGTCGGCAAGCGGAAGTTTTTTGCTCATCCGAAATTCAAAGCCGAATTTACAACGAATAACATCATGGGCGTCTATTTGCCTTACATGGTGATTGATATTCATGCGCATGCCAATTTAGTCGGTCAGGGCGAAAAATTAGTCCGAACGTATACCTACAATAAACGGACCTATTACGACGCCGATTTATATAATGTTCGGCGGGAATTTGATTTGGCTGCGACCGATTTGACCATTGAGTCAAGTTCCGATAAACTCGACAACAAATCATCGGCAAAAACCAATAACGTTATTAATTCGATTATGCCGTTTGACACTGAAAATTGTGTCAAGTGGGATGCGAATTACTTAAAAGGCTATACCTCGGAAAAACGAGATACAAATGTCGAAGCGCTGGAAAAGATCGTCAATACTCAGGCAAAAGACATTGCCAGACACGCTGCCAACGGTTCTTTAAAATTCTATAATCGCGGCGTTTGCTGGGAGAAGGAACACTTAGAGGTCCACGGACAGCAATGGAAGGCGGCTTATTTACCCGTATGGTTATACAGTTATCAGCAAGTGAGCGGCAGCAAAAAAACCTTGCACTATGTCGCCGTCAATGCCCGAACAAAAGAAACGATGGGAAGCGTTCCGATTCATATGCCTAAATTACTCAGTATCTCTGCAGTCGTTGAAGTCATCGGCGTCGTTTTGGCAATTTTGTTTTTTATAATATTTTGGGATTCGGAATTGGCAATAGCGGGACTCGCATTTCTCACTCTTGGTTTTGCCTACTTTGCATTCTATTACAGCAAATATCGTAATAAAAATGCCCGGCATTACCATGAAAAGGAGACAAAAACGGATTTGCAGAATTTAAAGCAGGAAGATACATTTGTCAAAAAGAAAACCCGTCTTATGAATAAAACAATGGCTGGAGCCAACAATACGAGTGTGAGCGGTCATACCACGGGCGAAAGCAAATTCAAATTCCTGAAGAAATAACCCATTCATTTGGTATTTTCAAATGAATAGCAGAAAAATAAATACAAAACAATCCTGATATAACGGATATTTAAGCAATCCGTAAGCAGGTTGTGGCTTTGCACGGAAAGTAATTTTCGTGCAAAGCAAACATTCCGAATATTTATATACCATGTTAGTATTTTGGAGTGTTGCGAATTTTGATTCAACAAAAAAGTCGGACGATTGGCTTCATTGAAAAGTGATGAACCCGATGCTGAATTCTTTTGAGTTCTTTGAATTATTTTCGACACAATAATACGCGAAGAAATGATTGTTGCAGCTTTGGCATGAACATGACATTTTGAAGTAGCGATTATAAGAGTTGATATTATGGCAAAAATGCACACCAGAAGAAAGGGTCAGTCCGGTTCTAAAAAACCGTACAGAACCGAAGTTCCCGAATGGGTAAACGTCTCCGCAGATGAGACAAAACAATTGATTCTTGATATGTGGAAACAAGGTATTTCAACCAGCCAAATCGGTATGACTTTAAGAGACCAATATGGCATCGGCGATGTAAAATTGATCACAGGTCAAAAAATAACCGAAATCTTAAAAGAAAACAATGTGGCGCCCCGCATTCCTGAAGACATTGCAAACTTAATTATAAAAGCACTGAAACTCAG
>WRNK01000162.1 GCA_009776675.1 Methanimicrococcus sp. | reverse complement strand
GCAAACATATCTACAATCGTCTCGCCGCTTCGGATAGAATGGGGTTTGAGAAGCTTTCGTTTTTCTTCAAGATTTCCTTTTGAAAACATAATCTGTTGAACGTCAAGTTTGAATTTGCAGCCGTTTTCTTTGTGAATGGTTTCTGTTGTCTCAGAATGGTTGGGGCGGACAGCAATGATTTCGCGAATCGGTGTTCGAAATTGCCCTTGAACTCCTTTGTCATTGAAAACGAGGCGAGCGGTTTTATCCATTAATAAAAGGAGCTGACCGATTTCTTTTTTTTTGTGTTCCAAAACATCGGGGATGGAAACAATTAAACAGTCGCCGATTTTTTGTTTGTTCGCAGGAAGAAGGGCAATTTCATCTTCCGATAAGATGATCGGTTCCGATGTCGGCGTCGTTGTTGATGTTGATGCCGATGTCGGTGTCGATGCCGATGTCGGTGTCGATGCCGATGTCGGTGTCGATGCCGATGTCGATGCCGATGTCGATGTCGATGCCGATGTCGATGCCGATGTCGGTGTCGATGCTGATGCCGATTCAATCGGTTTTTTTGCCAAATATTCTTTTGCAAAATCTCTTAATTTTTGGGATGTCATGTCTTTACATTCATTTTTTGGATTATACAATTTTTCGATTTTTTGTATCATACAATTTTTTGTTTTTTTGTCACACAATTCTTTTTAAATTCGGATTGGGTCGATAGAAACGGCCGACTTTTGAGACCGGAGTCATGGTGTCAATTGTTTCGCCGACGGCGACAATATCCATTGTCGTGTCTCTGGAATCGTAAATTCCGCCAACGCCCAAGCTGTCAAACAGCCGGACGCTGAGAATGTTTTCGGCACGCACAAACGCTTTGACTTTACCGGCATTGCCAAAACCGCTGGAGAGCATGATTTGAATGTGACCAAAACCGTTGTCATTCAATGCTTTTCTGACGGCATAAACGCCGGTGACTGAAACGCCGGTGCCGAACCAAAAGGGTTCTTCTTCTTTTGGAATTATGATGTCTTTGTCGGTTTTGAAAAAAGATTTTAAAAGGGCTTGCTTTTCGGTTTCGTTTTTTCCTTCGACGTCTTTGAAAGAAAGGGCGCCTTGGCAGACGTTTTCGCCGCACGTGTCAATACGGACAGCTTTTAAGGAGGGGATGGCTTTTGCTGTTTTTACGGCGTCATCCATCTCTTTGTTGTTATAATCAATTAAAGCCACGCGGTTGACGTCTTTAGGCATATGTTTGTCAAATGCGAGGGTTGAGTTGGCAACGGCGTTTTCCATGCCGTCTTTCCATGCGTAAATGTTTTCAAGAGCATGGGGGATTGTTCCGCTTCCTTTTTGATTGAGGTGAGCTGCACCGATGTCGGTGGCTGCGCCGACGGCGCCGCCTTCAATGGCAGCTTTAGAAATGGTGATATCTTCTCTGTAGTTCCAGTGGCGTGCGCCAAAATAAATGACAGGGCGGTCTTTGGCAGCCTCTGTTATGGCTCTCATACGTTTGACAGCGTTATCAAGATTCAGAGTCTGCTGATCATTTTCAATTGCCAGGGCTGCACTGAGAATTCCCAAATAAATCGTTTCCAAGCGAACGATATCTAAAATTTGAGCCTCAATCATGAGAATTGTTTCAAGCGGCTGATATGAATCGCCGTCTGAAAGAGCGTAGATGCGACCGCCGTTTTTTTCCAAATCCGAATAATTTAATATAAAAGAAACAGCTTCATCCATGCCGGCAATGATTCCGGGACCTTTTCGAACAAATACCTGAGCGCGAACAAACGGATTCAATTGATCTTTTTTAAGAATTTCATAGGCTCTTAAGAAATATTTGTCTGTATATTTTTCAAAATCTATCGAATACGTTGTTGCCATATTTTCACTTTTTTCGTATTTCATCGTTTTTTTATAAAGGAGTTACTTCAAGAACCCTATTCTTATTATAATTTTTGAAGTAAAGCAAACAAAAAATAAAAAATCAATAAACGAATAAAAAGCGATAAATGAGCAATAGAAGAACGTAAAACGCGATTAAAAAAAGATAAGCGGATGTAAAAAACATAAACGAACAATTTTAAATATCCGATTTTTAATGTTATCCATAATTATTCGTTTTAAAAGTGAAAAACAGATCAAAGGAATTAAAATGCAAAAAAATGAATCGCAAGAAGAACAATATCCTGAATATTGCCGGAATAAATTGATGGATTTTGTCAACATTAAAAATGTTGATGTCGAAATTTGTGATGTCACGCTCCGAGATGGTGAGCAGACGCCTGGCGTTGCTTTTTCAAAAGAGCAAAAAATGTCGATTGCAGAACACTTGGATGAAATCGGTATTGAAGTGATTGAAGCCGGTTTTCCGGTTGTTTCGGAATCGGAATATGATATTGTCAAATCGATTTCGAATATGGGGCTTGATGCCAATGTTTGCTGTCTGTGCCGTTCCACGAAAAAAGACGTGGAAACCGCAATTGAATGTGATGTTGATATTGTCAGCGTTTTTTTGGCAATGTCGGATCTTCATTTGAAATACAAATATCATAAAACGTTAGACGAGATGCTTGTTGTCGCAATGGACGCCATTGAATACGCCAAAGACCACGGTCTTGGTGTTCGTTTTGCTGCTGAAGATGCCACCAGAACACCGGTTCCCCGTTTAATTGATGCGTTTAAGCAAGCAGAAGAGTTTAAAGTGGATTATGTCAGTATCGCTGACACCATCGGTATTTTAAATCCGACAACAGCCCGTTATTTGGTGGATCAAATATACAATGCGATTGACAACAAAAGAACAAAAATTTGCATGCATTGCCATGATGATTTGGGAATGGCGGTTGCCAATACATTGACCGCCGCCGAAGCCGGTGCATTCCAGCTTCATACCACCGTCAACGGAATCGGCGAGCGTGCCGGCAATGCGTCTTTGGAAGAAATTCTCGTAGGCCTTCGCGTTCAATACGGTTTGGAGCGTTATGATTTGACAAAATTAGTTTCATTATCTCAGGAAGTTGTCGCCGCTTCTAAAGTGGATGTTGCCATCAACAAATCCGTCGTCGGGCAAAACGCCTTTTCGCATGAATCCGGCATTCACGTCGCTGCAATTCTTGAAAACCCGAGAACCTATGAAATGTTCCTTCCCGAAATGGTCGGCGGCAAAAGAAACCTGATTGTCGGCAAGCACACCGGCAACAAAGCCCTTGCCGGCATCATTAAAGACATGGGCTATGTTTTAGAGCCAAAAGACTTTGAAGCCCTTTTTAATGAAGTCAAAATAATAACAGAAAACGAACAAAGAAGCATCAGCCGCGTCGAGCTTGAAAACTTAATCCGCAACCTGATCGGAAAAGGAAATTAATTCTTTTCCATCTTCTTTTCTTGTTTTTTGTTTGCCTTGTTCGCTTTTTGTTCGCCTTGTTCGTTTTTTGTTTGCCTTGTTTGTTTTTTGTTTGCCTTGTTCGTTTTTTGTTTCCTATCTTCAATCAAGAAGTGCATAATTTCATGATTTCAATAGGCGTCATGTAATTCAAGCACTTTCTTGGTCTATTATTCAATTGCACTTCCAATTCCT
>WRNK01000161.1 GCA_009776675.1 Methanimicrococcus sp. | reverse complement strand
CATTGGTTTCCTGTTTTTTCGTTTGATAAATGTATTCGATGCGGAAACTGTGTCTCTTCTTGTCCTGAAAGAATCTTGTTTCTCGAATTGCAAAATTCGGCAATCGACCAATCTTTTTCTTTTCAATCTCATTTCCCGATTGTAAAATATCCTGATTTTTGCCGCCCGAATTGTTTTGAATGTGTCAAAACATGCCAAAATAATGCCGTCGGCATTCTCCGCCCGTCTAAACCGTGCGATTGCTGCTCTTTTTAATTTTTGAAACAAACCTTAAATAAATTCGTTTCATTTTAATTGTGCTTTTTGGCAATAGGGTGTGAGTGAGGAAAAGACAATGAAAAAAATTATTTTGGTGTTGCTTCTTGTTTTGCTTGCCGTCGGTATTTCAGGCTGTTTATCAAATACAGATAATTCAGCGCCGTCGAATAATGATTCAAACAACAGCAATAACGACAGCAACAATAACGACAACAATAATGATGACAACATCAATAACGACAACAACAATAACGACAACAACAGCAATGTCGGCAACAATTCAACAGATATTTCGCTGCCGCCTTTTGAGGCAACGATTGTCAATGCTGATCCTCTCCCACAAGGTTTTGTGTATTTGGGTCCGACGTCTATTAAATCAAACAGCGTTAATTTTGGTATCAATGCGATTCTTACAGGATATCGCGGGCTATATACTTACGAAGACAACAATGCTCTTCTTGCGGTTTTTACATGCAACGAAACCACACAAACAGCGGACACTTATCTTCAGCAAATGAAAACAGCACATGCCGATCAATACGGCAAAAACAGTGACATCCAAACGATTCAAATCAAAGGGCATGACGTTACATTAATGACCGCCAATGTTCAAGAACCTCCTGCTGTTACAGGAAGATATATTTTGGCGTGGACGCAAACAAGCTACTGGGACAATGCCGACTATCTCATCATTGTTTACGGACAAGCCGATTTAGATGCTTTAAAAGCATTGGCAGAAGCTTCACCGGTCTAATGAAGTCCTGCAAAACTGAGAAAAAAATGTGCTTTAATTGGTGATTTTATGAAAACAAAAATTTCTATTTTTTTTATTTTGATTCTTTTGGCAGCGGTCGGGGTTTCAGGCTGTCTCAGTCCAAACGGTCCTGCCGATACGCCCGATATTGATGCAAATACATCTGATGTTGACGCAGATGCATCTGATATTGACGCCTCTCGTGATGTTTCTCGTGATGTCTCTCTTGATAACAGTTCATCCGAAAACAGTTCGTCTGCCGGAAATGGTTCATCCGGTTCTTCAAATGTGATGGCAAATCCAATTTTTCATCCGGATTTAACTCTTGTTGATTCGATTCCTGCAAGTTTGACATTCTTATCAACGGTAACCGTCAAATCGCATGGTCAAAACATCGGCATTACAGATGCATTATATGGTTATCAGGGGATTTATCTCTATAATGATGACAATGCCTTTTTGACAATTTACAATACAAACAGCAGTCAAGAAGCGAGGGATTACCTTCAAATGATGCAGACGTCTCATGCTCAGACATATGGCTCTAACAGTAAAGTCGAAACAGTTCAAATTAATGGGCATGATGCGGTCTTATTGACAACATCCGAAATGCCAAACGGACAATATATTTTGGCTTGGACGGTTGATCAGATGATCGTTGTTGTCAACGGACCTGTGGATTATTCCTTGATTCGTGAGCTGGCGGAAGCATCCAGACTTTAAAAACAAATTCATTAATGGGGCTTTTGCTGAAACCTAATCATTTTTTTTTTTTTTCGTGCAAAGCCCCCCATATAATAAAATATTTAAGCATTTGCTGTCTTCTCATTCGAGATGTGGATTAATAATTTAGATGACTGTTTTGTTCAATTTTGTAAGATGAGGCAGCGAATTCAAGATGGCAAGTCAATAGAAGATGTTACTTTTATGTATCCTACAACACTTGTTCCATTACTGCCGTACATCGAATCCGGTGTATGTATAAACGAAAATGTAAAAGGCTATATTTCAAGCATTTCAAACTCTATAACTGTAAATCCACCTTTCGTTCTTGAAAAAATTGAACGTGGTCGAGACTACTCCAAAATGCAATTCTTAATAAAATCATTATCTCCATATCATGATATAAGCACATTGAATTTCTTTTTTTCAGAACTTGTTGATAATATCAAACAACATTCAGATTTTAAAAACGCTTTTGTAATGGCTCAAGTTTACAAAAAGCATAAATTTATTGAGTTTTGCTTATACGATGATGGAATTTCAATTCCAACATCTTTAAGACTCTGTAATGAAAGTTTTAAATCTATTGAAGATTGTCACTTAATTAATTATGCTTTAAACGGTGTATCTTCCAAGACGAAAGAAGACTATCGGAGAGGGTTTGGTATGAATTCGTCTGCAAGAATCATCTTTGATGGATATCGTGGTGAATTGTTTATTGCCTCATCAGATGGTTCAATCCATTTCAAATCTGGTGAGCGAGATCCCATTATTTATTCTCATAAAACGGATGAAGAATATTATCGGACAAAAGGAACATTAATCGGATTAAGAATACCATACGAAGGGGAAAAAGTATTTTATCATCAATACATAGACGGAGGACGGTCGTTTAAGGGCAAAGAGGCAGAATTATGATTCAGACAAAAGATGCCGAAATAGATATTGCTGATGCAATTTCTTCAAACCTTTATTTAAGAGCTTCTGCTATTGATTTTTTTGAAAAGATAGAAAATGCACCCGCTCAAAAAATTGTTGTTGATTTCAGAAGTGTTGAGTTTATTAATAGGTCTTTCGCTCACGAATATCTGACTCAAAAAAATAAAAGTACCAAAACTATTTCTGAAATTCATCTATCTGAAGATGCTCAGAAAATGCTTGAAATCGTTTTCAATGTTCACAAAAATGAATTTAAATGAGTTGCGGTTTGCACAACTCATATTATTTTAACCAACACAATTTTAATCTTTATTGGCCGTCTTTTTCACGAATTTCAACACGTCTGATTTTGCCGCTGATTGTTTTTGGAAGCACATCCACAAATTCAATGATACGCGGGTATTTGTATGGCGCAGTAATTTTTTTCACATGGTCTTGAAGTTCTTTTTTCAGGTCTTCTGTTGCTTTATTTTTGTAATCTTTTGTTAAAACAACGGTCGCTTTGACAACTTGACCGCGGACGAGATCGGGAACGCCTGTGATAGCGCATTCCAAAACGCCCGGATGCTGGATTAAAGCACTTTCCACTTCAAACGGACCGATTTTATAGCCGGAGCTTTTGATAATGTCATCTGTTCTGCCGACAAACCAAAAGTAGCCGTCTTCATCTTTCCAAGCGGTATCTCCGGTGTGATAGAACCCATCATGCCATGACTCGTTTGTTTTTTCATCATCAAACTTGTAGCCGGAAAAAAATCCGGGCGGCAGCTGAGACATTTCTTTTGTCCAAGGACTGGCATTGACGCCGATACAAATTTCACCTTCTTCTCCGACGTCGCACTGTGTTCCATCCGGACGCAAAAGGTGGATGTCATATCCTGCCACAGGTTTTCCCA
>WRNK01000160.1 GCA_009776675.1 Methanimicrococcus sp. | reverse complement strand
ACCGCGCGTTGCAACGTTTTTACTCTTTGTCGGACCAAGCCGGGTTTCGGCAGATTCGCGGCCCGTTTCAAATTTTCTCTTTTTTCTACCGGCTATGTATTTGCCGCCGGTGTAGATTCTGTGTGATTTTCCTTGCCATCTCATGATGAATCCTCGATAATCTTTAATTAAATGATAATGATTTGATGAAAAACTTACTTATGAAAATTTCTCGGCAAATCCGCCAGCCGATCAACATTTGATGGGAGCAAATCATCAAATGGCAACAAAATTTTCTAAAAGTGTAAAGCTTTTATGATGAAGTTAACAATACAAATAATTCAATATATGAACTTTACGATTCGATAAGTTGATGATTGGCTTATAAATGACGACTTATTATTTGAATTATGGTGAAACAAAAGAAATAATCGAAATAATAACCAAAAAAGAACCAAAAAAGAACCAAAAAAGAACCAAAAAAGAACCAAAAAAGAACCAAAAAAGAACCAAAAATAAAATCTGTATAGAAGGTAAAATAAAGGAAAACAACATAAGAAATAACAACAATGATTCGTATTAAAAAAACGCATTGGTTGAAAAAATTATAATAATTTATATTTTTACGAATAAAGGGGATTACAAATGACAACCTTGAAAATGGCAACAATCTGCGATCATATAAACAAAATCACAGCACACAGTGACGGTGAAATAACGCATGTCGTTATTGAATCAACCTGTCCGAAAATAAATAAATGGGGAACGGAATTTGACATTCCGTTAGCAAATTTAATGGACATGCATGAAACCATTTTTGCTGAAAAAACCAAAAACGGTGCTTTAACGCCAACATGCTTTGTCCCGACTCTTATTGCAAATGTCGTTTGGCTTGAAAACGGCATGATTTCAAAGAGCCTTGTCAAAAAAATGTCACCAATTAAAATTGACTTTGACGAGGAATGAAATAAAAACAATTAAAAATGAAGACGTTAAAAGAAGAGTGAATGACTCATCCAAACTCTTCTCCTTTTTTTGACAAACCTATAGATGGATTGATAGATAAATCGGCAGATGCATCAGAAAGTGCATCAGAAGATGTATTGGCAGACATATCTGCGGATAAAAAGTATATCGCAGACTCTGCCGTTTTTATTATGGGAAACTGCCCGTTTCCTTTTTCTCAAATGATATCTGTGCCGCGCGTCGAAGATGAAATGAGGAGTGATGAGGCACTTCTTCGGTATGACATTGCCAAAACCGAAGGACTGAGAATTGAAGCTGTTGACAAAAAATACACGGCTCTTGTTGAAGAACAAGCCAAACAAACCCGAGATTTTGAAAAATTATCACAAACGGACATTGATGTTTTGTCAAAAGCGTTGGAATACCAAAAACAATATCAAGACAACGCTGTTCTTTTAACGGATGATTTTGCTGTCCAAAACATCGCCGCACGCCTTGGAATTGTTGTTGTTCCGATCGCTCAGCGTGTTATAAAAGATCAAATCATATGGCAAAAACAATGTATTGGCTGCCACCGCCATTTCAATGATGGGGAAGAATGTCCGATTTGCGGATCCCCTCTTCGGAAAAAAATGAAAAAGAAATTGAAGCAAAAACCGAAAACGATATGATATGTTTCGTATTGAAGGAAAAAATGAAACACAATTTTTATCAAGTCTGTGAAATCAGGGTACCGTTCTCAAAAATTAAAAAATAGTTTGGGGAAAAATCAATAAAATTGGAACACCAAAAAAATTGTGGAAATTCATCAAATTTGTTCTGTGTTCTTTGATCTTTTCATTAATCTTTATTTGTCGATTTTTTAACAAGACAATCTTCCTTATTGCAGGGTGAACTTTTTCCCCAAAGATCATTGAACATTGTGTCCTTATAAAATTCATAAATTTGATTATTGACTTTGTTGCTACCTTTTCTAACAACATAGATTGGCATATTAACGCCGCGCGTATTAGAACCATAATGATGTATAAAGACACAGTTATCAGTAATAATACAATTGACCACGGGAGCAAAATCGTTTGTCCTTATTTCAGTCCTTAACGTCTTGGGAATATTATCATCCTTTATGCGGTCGATTGTTACAAAAAGGCGACTTATGTTGCCCTTAACTGATTTACTAAATCTGTTATCAGAATCACCGAAAACCATGTGCTCGCGTAGATGGGCCTGCTCACCGTTTGGGTCAATAAAAATCATTCTCAATATTCCATCGCGATCGACAAGAAACAATTTCCAAAAGTCATCGGTTTTTTTGGAAATTTCGTCACAAGCAAAACCGATTACACTAATGTTTTTAGTATTATCTAGTTCTTTTGCTAATAAGTTCTTTAGCTTTGGATCATCTCTATTTTTGAAAGCAATTGTGTATCCTTTATTGAAAAATTGTTTATAAGTATAAAAAGACAAAAGAAAAGCAAAAACAAGTATAGCAATGATAAGAAGAAACGTATTCCAGCTTGCGATATTATTCGCCCAATCTTCTGGCTTTTGAGTAATAATTGTTATGAGTATTCCGATTAATGCCAGACCTATTCCAATTAATGCTAAATATTTTACATACGAATCTTTATCCACGTTACACCCTCATGTTTTGACTGCCTTTAATATTCAATATAAAACTATGATATATTTTTCGGTAACCCTTATATTGGGATAAAAATAATTTAAATTTTCTTTATTCTATAGGAATAAATCGAAACATAACAAACTTTTCAAAACTGATGGATTAAATAGGAGAAAAGCATTTCAACTCATAAAATAAAACCGAATAATCGAGGGGGAAAAATATGAAGAAAATCGAAGAATTGGCTCAAAAGGCAGATGAATTGCAAAAAAGCGGGCTTTCAACCGGACAAATTGCCGACGAACTCAACATATCCACAGAAACTGTCGTCTGGCTTCTGACAAACAAAAAACCAAGTGCTGACGGCATGATCCCAAAAGATGTTTCTGTCAACTGGAGCACACTCGGCAAAAATGCAACACGGTTGCGCTGCATCGCTCAAATCCTTTGCGACATGGTGTATGAAGAAACATGGAAACGAAATGAAAACATCGACGTTGTTGTCGGGGTTTCTTCAAGCGGTGTTCCGGTTGCAAGTTTTATGGCAGATGAATTGGTATCAGAATTTTCAATTTATTATTCACGCAAAGGAAAGAACAAAGAAGACACAGCCAGAGGCGCTTTCAGCCGCAACTTTGCAGACATTCACGGCAAAAGCTGTATCATTGTCGATGACGTCATCACAACAGGCAGTACATTAATGGATGTTGTTGCCCAAACAAGAGACGCCGGTGCTGAACCGATTGCAATTGCTGTTTTGGTTGACAAGGTCGGCTTTGAAGAAATCGAAGGCGTTCCTGTTGTTTCAATGCTGAGAATTACACGCCTCGGATAAATTCGGATTTAATCCGAATTCTTTTTTTTATTTTTCTGTTTTTACTTTTTTGTTTTTTATTTGTTTCGTTTTATTCTTGTTTTTTGTTTTTTCTTTCTGCTTTTTACTTTTTCTTTTTGATTTTCCGCTTTTGACTTTTTCGATTTTTTAAAAATAACAAATTTTAAAAAGGGTAAAAC
>WRNK01000159.1 GCA_009776675.1 Methanimicrococcus sp. | reverse complement strand
TGGTCTTTCCCTTCAAGCCGGTCTTCGAGAAGACAAGATCGTCGGAAAATGCCAACTTTGTGATTCGGATTTACTNATTCGGAAATCCAAAAAAGGTTCCCGATTTATCGGATGCAGCGGTTATCCGGATTGCAGTTATGCAATTCCGCTTCCGCGTACCGGTCAAGTTGTAGTAACCGATAAAATGTGCGAGGAGCACAAAATGGCTAAAATTAAAATTATTACAGAAGGCAAGCGCCCATGGGAATTCGGATGCCCGCAGTGTAATTTTAATGAATGGGAAAAGAAAAAAGAAGAAGATGAAGAAAACGGTGCTGTGGCAACAGAGAACAAAAACGAAAACAAAAGTGGAAGCAAAAGTGGAAGCAAAAGTGGAAGCAAAAACGAAAATGGAAAACGCAATTTGAAAGGAACCGGAAAAGAAAATAAAGCTTTTTCATCTCTTTTTGAAATTAATGGTTTGGGTCCTGCCTCACTTCAAAAATTAAATGAAGCCGGCGTTCAAACGATTGAAGATTTAAAAAAGGCAGATATTTCAAAAATCGCAAAGAAAACAGGAATCAGTTCTAAAAATATTGAAAAGTGGAAAGAGCAGATTTAATTTTTGACTTTTTCCATTTTCTTTGGCATAATGTTTCTTTAACAGCACCTTCACTCTTCTCTGATATTAATGTTTACTTTAACAGAGTCGGAAGATTTTTCTTTTTCGTCATCTTCCTCTTCTGTGTTTATTGAAATGATTTTTTCGTGGTGTTTTGGTTTTATTTCCAATTTTTGAGTATCCTTGTAAATTTTTTTCTCTTCTTCGGAGGGGACTGTTTTTTTGGTGACAGAGAGAAAAATGCCGACAAGAGAGACGATAACGGCTAAAACAATGCTGATGATGAAGAATTCAACGAAGAAAACATATCCGCTTTCCGGTATTGTGATGGAGAGAATATAACTTCCACAACTCCAAAGGAGGAGTGTTCCCGCCAAAACAAACAACATTTGGATGATGAAGTCTTGATAATCTTGTCCGGCACGAATTCTGTCAAACACTTTTCCAAGTATGTATATGAAAAAGGCAATAGCGTACCACAAAACGGACTGCTTGACAAATAATGAAGCCAGTGGAATGAATCCGTAATAATTGACATGGCTGATGTTGGCAACATTCCATACGCTCATACTGCCGATAACAGTTCCAATAAGCAGTATCAGTGTTGCTGCAAATGTTGTTACAAATGAGAGCTGATGCGCACTGAATGATTTTTTCCATTCCGAATAAGCCAAAACAAATTTGTCACTGAGTGCATATGCTCTTAAAATCATGTAACTGCCGACAATGAAAAGTGCTCCGATGACCGCCAAATCCCATCGGTTGTAAATCAGCGCCACAGCAAAAATAATAAATGCCAGACCAATTGGTACAAAGAAAGTTTGAAGAAATTTCGGGTCTCTTAAAAAGTTTTTAATCATGTAGTATGTGCTTTCAAGCCGCTCGCTTTGCATAACAATAATTCTTTGAACAGAATCCACTTTAACGCGAGACTGAACAAGCGGAAGAAGAGATTCGTCTTCAGCGCCGTCCGAGACAAAGATGGCGCTTTTCACGTCTTGTTTTGCCAAGAATCCATCCAATTGTTCCGCGATTTTTTTGTCAGAGATTGTACCGACATTTCTATCGCCGGCAAACGAAACGATATCTGCATCAACGCCCAAACTGCGCAGTTCATCCAAGATGCGGATGCCGCCAAAAATTGTATTTGTGTCCGAATCTTCCGGATCAACGGTTGCCAAGCTAACGGCGGCAGCAATATTTGCACCTCGGCCGATAACAGGCGTAATCACTTTTGCCTTTTCTCCAAGATCATTGTCCCGATCAATACAAATGACAAGTGTATCCATTTTTTTCAAATCCGAAAAATCATTGATTGGAAATATAATGAGTTATAATATTTAACAAACAAGGTTTGTTTCCATTCTATTTATACATTCTATTTATATGTTCGATATGACTCATATTTTTATTCATAGTTATTTAAATTTTTCATTTAGCTTGTTTTTTAATTTTTTGAATTTAAATTTATTTTTATTGATTGCCTTCATCATCTTTATGTATTTCATTAAAATATTTTATTTTGTGTGGATTTTTTTGAATCCTTCGATAGATGAGTTTTTCAGCCCACTTCAATTTCTTTTTTTTCAAATCTGTGATATTGTGGTCTTTAAAGTCAAATCCCAATAAAATGATTTGGGCGGCACCCAATTCTTCTGCCAAAAAAACACTTCGATCTCCGTCCGTGAATCCGCCGAAATTGTAAATATTTGCCGGCGGTCGGCATTGGCATGTCGGAATGATTCGGCTCAATTGTTTTTTTTCAAGTTTTGCCACATATTTTTCCAATTTGTCTTGATTGTCGCCATGTGCATGAATGACAAGAAATGAACCATTATCTATCGCTTTTATTTCAGTTTCAGCATCATTTGGATTTGTTCCGTCCAAATCCGTGACAATAATGTCCGGCACAATTTTTTGTTTTAAAAGAATAACAGCTGCCCCGTCAGCAGCTATCCAAATATTTTTCAGACTATTGTGTTTCTTTTTATTTGTTTCATCATTTACATAGAAAGATAATTCTTTTTCCAGCGTCGGCGCATTTCCACAAACAATAACACTTTTTCCCAAAATTTGAGATTTCAAGTTTACAAAAGCATTTTCTCTTTCATTTTGAGAAACGGATTCCTGATATATTTTAGATAAATATGCGGCAGAATCGGCATCTTTTCTCTCGGAAAAATTGAAATCCTTTAAAATTTGATGATATGTCGATGCCCATTCTTCAAAAATCATTTTGATCACGATTTATTTTAATTGCAATCTATGTTTTATTGTTTTATTTTTTTAATCCATGCTTTAGTTTTATATAGGTTCTCTTACATTGCGGCTTTATTTATTTTCCAACAATTTAAAACGGGTCTTCCGATTCTAAAATCGTTTGCCGTTGTGAAGAAATTTTAAGTAATAATTCTGTTCAAGGAACGTGTATGAAAACGCTTGCTAAATATTTAAAACCGTATCAATTTTTTATTCTGTTTGCGGTGATTTTAATTTTTCTGCAGTGTATTTCACAGCTGCTTTTACCAAATTTGATGGGGAAAATGGTGGATTTCGGCATTGTCGAAGGAAATGTCGATTATATCCTTCAAATGGGCGTTTACATGATTGTTTTAACAGTCGCAAGCACGATTTGTTCGGTAACTGCCGGATTTTATATTTCAAAAACAGCAGCAGGCTTTGCACGGTATCTTCGAAATGATTTGTTTCAAAAAGCAGCGCATTTTTCTTTGGAAGAGTTCGATCGGTTCGGAACATCAACTTTGGTGATGAGAACAGCAAACGATGTGACTCAAATTCAAAACGTTATTATGATGTTGCTGCGAGTCGTTGTCGTTTCACCACTTATGTTTCTTGGCAGCATCCTTCTCATGTATCAAAAAGATGTTTATTTGACAGGTGTTGTTCTTTTGACAATTCCATTCTTGCTTATTTTCATCTTTTTTGTTTCTCGAAAAATTATTCCGCTCATGAAAATGATACAAGAAAAATTAGA
>WRNK01000158.1 GCA_009776675.1 Methanimicrococcus sp. | reverse complement strand
CATCAATCGGACCGGATTTGATGTCTCCGGGGTCTCCGCCTCTTCTGGCGATTGTGACACGGACTTTTTCAACGCCGTATTCTTTGTCAAGCGGATAAATCGCACGGCAAAGACCGGTGGTGTTGCATGAGACAACACGAACGAAGTCGGCACCGTATGCTTTTTCATAATTGGCTTCCGAATTAAATGAAATCGGTGCAACATCTTTGCTTTCGCCGCCCTGCCAAATAGCTTTCACGCCGGCTTTTTCATACATTTCCTTGTTTGAAACGCCGATTTTTCCGGGCGTGCAATCAACAACGATATCTGCATTTTTTACCATTTCATCAATCGTTCCGGCAACAGTGTATCCTCCTTTTTTGAAAGCATCCATACTGTCCGCCGGCACATAAATGTTAAATCCTTTCAAAGCGGCCGTTTGCGCTTCAAAATTCGGGCGGGTTTTAGAAATACCGATGACTTCCATGTCATCCTGAAGAGCAACTGCGTCAGCGACACGTTTGCCGATTGTTCCATATCCGTTAATAGCGACTTTTGTTTTAGACATTTCATTACACCTGATTTTTTAATTGAATCGTTGAATCATTGTTTCATCATCTGAAACAATTTTTTGATGAGAGTTAAACGAATTGTAACATTATAACGAATTATAAAATTATAATGAATTACAACGAATTAAAACATGAAAAGGCGTTTAAATAACGCTTAAAAGAAAAACTCTGTTCTTATTTATTAATCTGCTCAATCCTTTTCAGCGTTTGAAAATTTTACAACCGACATTCCCATATCAATGCCGAGTGACTCGGCAACTGCTTCGCATTTTGTTCGAAGCAAAAAGGCAATCGGTCCGACATTTTCATCTGATAGGGATTCATAATTCGCCATACCTTTGCTGATGATGATTGTTGCGTTATTCATTGCATTAAGCGTCTCTTTGGGTGCTTCTCGCAAACTGATGCCGACTGTATTTGTTCCTGTTGTTAAAACCTGATCGACATAAGCATCCAAACCAAACTCTTCCACCTCTTCCATTGTCACATCGGTTAAAATTGGCTCGCCACGCACGACAAGAATAAGCTCATTTTCCTTTCCGTGCTCCTTTCCATTTTCCTTTCCGTGCTCCTTTCCATTTTCTGTTTTTAATTTTTCACTTTCGGAATATTGCAGCTGCTGAGTTTTTTGAATATGCCGGATAATTTTTAAAACTTCCCGATCAAATATGATTTCGCCGCAGTTATCAACCAGATAAACGACATTTTTTAAGCGTTTGAGGATGTCACTGGTATCATTGATATCGAGTCCCTTTTCAAAATGGGCGGCAAATTCTTTTTTGAAATCTTCATCCGTTGCGTCATGTCCCATCACGCCGAAATCAAAATAATTTCCGATGACTGCCGCTAAAACGGCGTTTTCAAAAATATTCTCAAGAGAGAGCGGACTGTTTTCAAGTGTGTAGGCGTTTTTGTTTTCGTCTTCCCCGTAAATTAATTTTAAAACCGAAGGAAATATTTCCAAAGCCGTTTCGTTGTTGGCTTTTTTGACATACCGATAAGGATCGCTGTCATTTAAAACTTGATAACATTTTCGGTGAACGGCGGTTGCAATGTCTGTTGATGTTCTTCCGGGCTGATATTCTTGGCTTAAAACAGCCAAACATTCTTTGATGGCTTTCTCAGTGACAGCCGGATCATTTGTTGACAATTGGCATTGGTAGTGAACACGAGAAAGCAAACAATACGGGCAGCGCGGACTAATTTTCATATAATATCCTTTGATTTTTAGGTTTAAAACATTTCTGCCCTTTTTAAAGTTTTGCATTTTAAAAATTTCAAAAACAAGTTATATTTCCGGTGATTGTTTGAATTATGTGTCAAAAAAAAATTCCGAGTTCATTTGCAATTGTCCTCGCTCTTGCTCTTGTATTTTGTCTTCTGATTTTGTTTTTCGGAGACGCCGCATCCGGTCAAACCCAATCTCTTTCCGATTCTTATGCCGTTGATTTATCAAATCAAAATTTGCCAAACGGCGCCGTCTTTTTGATTGTTGACGGTCTTGGCGCTTATTACATATTTCCCGGCTTAAAACCCGAATCATTAACCGGCGAAATCGGAACAACAGCACAGTTGAAAGTTTTGCCGCAAATTTACAACAACGGTTTTTCTTCTTTCGTTAAAGTCCCGTATCCTGTGACGGATAAAGGCCATTCCGTTTTGGTCACCGGCAATCCAAAAGCCGATCCTGAAATGGTCGGTTATTCGGACTCAACGTTTTTGGATGTGCTTCGCCAAGAAGGATTTATTTGTATCGGTATCATGCAGCGCGGTGATTTTGAATCCATGAGAAAAAAGTTTGACGTCATCATTTATGACAAATCAAACTCCGTCAATAACATGGATTTTATGGTTCAAAAAAACGATTTGACATCGGATCCTCAAAGTCAAAGGATCATCAATGAGGTTGTTTCTGTCATGGAGTCTCAGAGCCAAAAAGCTTCTTCTTATTCCTCAAAAGACACAAGCGAAAAATACGCCGCCTACAACCGCTGGGGTTTAGACACCGCTTGTGAGGTTTTGTCCGTCATGGAAAAATATCCGTCTCAAAAATTTGTTTTGGTCATTAATGTCGGCGCCACCGATTCAACCGGACATTACCGCGGCTATTATGCTTATTTGGATTCCATTGAACAATTGGATCGCGACCTTGAAAAGCTGTTTGAAAAATGCCGCCGCAACAATCTGCTTTTTATATTTACGTCGGATCACGGAATGGCTTTTGAGGGTTTTGATAAAAAGAGCGGTGGTCACAGCTCTACAAAATATTCCAAAGCAAAAGAATCAACAACGTCTCCCTTCATTATTTACGGCACTAACATCAAAAAAGTCTCCCTGTTTGAGGCAAATCAAGAAGATATAGCGCCGACATTTTTGTCCTTATTTAATTTAAACAATCAGCTTCGTTTTTCCAAAGGAAACATTTTACCGGCAAAAGAAAGAGTGACACTGACGCTGGATTTTCCGCAGCATGAAAGCATTTATTTGTATTCGCTGGATAGCGGTGAAGAATACATTTTTTCATCCGAAAAACCCTATTCTTCCTATTCCATTTCCGGCTTAAAGACCGGAAATTATCGCTTAAAATGGGGGCAGCAGGGTTCTTCGACATATACACAAACAGAATACATCTTTTTTATTGAAAAAGACACAACAATTGATTTCTCAAATTATTTGAAAAAATCCACTTCCCCCATCCCGATTGATTTGAAAACAGAAAATTCGGTTTCAAGCAGTTTGTTTACAAAACTTCATATTTTCATAATCATTGGATTGATTAACATTATCGGTATTGGGGGGATTTATAAAATTTATAAAAAGAGGAGGTAAAAAGGAAAAACAAAAGGTAAAAAACAAAAGGAAAAAAACAAAAAGAAAAAACAAAGGGAAGCACCGCTTTTTATCAAATCAATAAAATCCGAAACATCATTTTGTATCACATCAATAAAAACGGGGGTACCCTTTTCCCAAATCATCAAGCGCTTTAAGGAAAAACGTACCCCCGTTTTTCAAACGCTTTGAGAAAAATGATGTTTCGGATTTTAAACAAA
>WRNK01000157.1 GCA_009776675.1 Methanimicrococcus sp. | reverse complement strand
TGCGGTCCGATCGGTGTTTTGGGTGTGAGTGATGAAGAGCGGGCAGCGGAACTGTTTAAAAAATCGCAGTACAATAAAAATAAAGAAGTGGCACTTATCGGCTGTACTTCCCGAGGCGCGCCGATTATGACATTAATTGCGTCATTTCCGGAAGTCTACCGCCGCTCTCAGCCGGATGAATGGGCAAAAGAAGTGGATTTGGCTCAAAAGTTTATCAAACGACTGGAAGATACGGGAGAGTTCAAATTGTTTGGTCAAAATCCGCATCAGCATGATTTGATGTTTTTTGAAGCGCCGGGATTCTTTAAAATTTCAGAAAAAACAAAGAACGGGCGGTTCTTTCTTTATAATGAATTGAAGGAAAAGAAAATCCACGGCATTAAACCGGGGCTGACCAAAAATTTCAAAATCAGCACATATGGCGTTGGAAAAGAGAATTTGAACTTCGTTGCTGACACTTTTGAAGAGATTTTGAGAAAGTATGAATGAATCATCTTAAACTCAAAATCAAAAACTCAAAAGATGAAAAAGAAGCAGGACAACCTAAAATAATATTCAGGAAAATAAGGACCGGACTGAAAAATAAAATCATAGAAAAAGACAGCTAAATCTAGCTAAAAGACGGGGAACAAATTGTGTTGGAATTACTGTGGCTTTCGATTGCGTTAATGCTTGTCAGTTTAATCATTCGAAAGAAAAATAAAATCGCTGAAATTATGTGCGGTGCCGCATGGATATTGTTTGGATTTTATTGGATCACATTAATCCCGCATTATTATGAAATCGGGGATTATGTGAATATTGTCCTCATCACTCTTCTTGTATTGTTTTGTTTGCTGCTTGTTATATTTGCATCCAGATCTTACAGAAATTCAATCCGCAATCCGTCAAAACATCATGATTTCAAAAAAGTCG
This sequence comes from Methanimicrococcus sp., assembly GCA_009776675.1. The sequence goes on along the minus strand of WRNK01000157.1, from coordinate 2,691 downwards.
AAAAAAAGATGAACATTTTTTTTGATTTGACAAAGCTTATTGTGATTGTTTGTCTGATTTATCTGCCGTTTAAAGTCGTTGAGCCTTTGAATCATTTCTTAATTGAAACCGTGGCAGTGCAGACAACGTTTTTGCTGAATATGCTTGGATATGCTGCATTTCATCAGGCATATGACGAAATCATTTATAAAAACGCTCATGTGACGATTATTTTAGCATGCACCGCCATTGAAAGTATCACGCTCTTTATCGGACTTGTCTTGGCGGCACGCTCCGATAAAATAAACAGAAAGGTTTTAGCGCTTGTATTCACTGTTCCCGCCATTTACATTTTAAATTTGCTCCGAAATGTGTTTGTTGTGGTCGCTTACGGCGACATGTGGTTTGGTGCAAACAGTTTTGAAATTGCACATCACTATATCGCAAAAATCGGATCGGGGGTTGCCCTCGTTGTCTTGTCTTACATCACATTAAAATTGCTGCCGGAACTTGCAGATATGATTTTGCAATTGTATGACTTGGTTGTTGAAGAAATTCAATCCTTTTTAAAAATGGGAAAATCGAAAAAAGAATCATAATTTTGATGTCCCTCAGTCTTTTGAAGGTTGCAGAATCACGGTTGTCAAACATCCTTTCTACAGTTCGCCATGTACAACGATCAACGGCTTTGATGAGGCATAATTTTCTTTTTTTAAATCAATAAAATGCCAAATTTCGTCGAATGTCATCTCCTTGATCTCATCGGAAGCTTCCGGTTTGGGCACGAGTGGCGGCAAAATATCAAACGCTTTAGCCAATGTGTTGACTGAGTCATTGTCAAGCGGATGTAAAACGACATGTACATCTTTTTTAGCGGCAATTGTATTATTTGCCTGTTGGTCATCTTCTACAAAATTATACGCGCACATTTTGCATTTATATCGCTGTTTTCCTCGAACGATACCGTTTTTAACGGCACCGCGGGAATTGCAGTTTTTGCATATCGGCATCTTGGAAACCTCTTATTGTATAATGATAAACTGACTATAATGAATGTATTACAAAGATCATGAGGGGAATAACCAAACGAATGTGTGTGCTCTAATTTGGTTACTCCCGTCATGACCTCTTTAAATAATAAAGATAAAAATATCCTATTTTGAAGATAAGATCATGAGGGGAATAACCATGTGGTGTGTTTAGTTTGGTTATTCCTGTCATGATCTCACCTTTCAAAAATAAATGAAGGCGAGATTATTTCCTTCATCCATCATCGTTTTTCATTGAATGGGTCATAAGAGGAATAAGCCAAACTATGGTGTTGCTCGTTTGGTTATTCCAACGATGACCTTTTTCAAAAATGGGAGAAGAAGACATCATTTCTTCACCCATCATCGTTTTTGTTTTTATTGAATAGATCATGAGAGGAATAATCCAAACTATGGTGTTGCTCGTTTGGTTATTCCCGTCATGGTCTTTTTTTAAAATGAGAGAAGAAGAAATCATCTTCTTCGCCCATTATCATTTTTCATTGAAGGCCCGATCGCCATATTTTCTTCGATACATAAACATGATGATACCGAGGACAATGAGCAAAACCACTCCGAAAGATGTTACCCAGCTTGCTTTTTGAGGCGTATCATCTATTTTGCTGTTGTTGGAGGCATTGCTATCGTTGACACGAATATCATCAGGCTGTGGTTCAGGCTGCGGGTCAGGTTGCGGGTCAGGCATTGCACCGCCGCCATTTTGAGAACCAAGGGTGGCATTGCCAAAGCCGGAACCACCCGAAGTCGTATTAATGGTGATCGTAAATCCAAATGTATCACTGCCAAACGTGTTGCTTGCGTCAATATCAAAGGTGTACACACCAGCTGTGGTGGGTGTGCCTGAGATAACGCCGGTTACGGCATCAAGTGTCAAGCCGGCAGGAAGAGCACCGCTTGAAATTGTCCATATGATTCCGCCGCCGGTGGCTGCAAGAGTTTGGCTGTATGCCACTCCAACTGTACCGTTTGGAAGAACGGTTGTTGTAATGACAGGGGTAGCAGTTGCACCGCTTGGGTAAACAGTAATGATAAGTGTTGCTGTATCGCTGCCAAGCGTGTTGGTTGCGGCAACATCAAAGGTATACACACCGGCTGTGGTGGGTGTGCCTGAGATAACGCCGGTTACGGCATCCAGTGTCAAGCCGGCAGGAAGAGTGCCGCTTGAAATGCTCCAGATAATTCCGCCGCCGGTGGCTGCAAGAGTGTCGCTGTAGGCTGTGCCGACAATACCGTCATTCAAAGAAGTGGTTGTAATGACAGGGGTGGCAGTTGCACCGCTTGGGTAAACAGTAATAGAGAATGTTGCTGTATCGCTGCCAAGCGTATTGGTTGCGGCAACATCAAAGGTATACACACCGGCTGTGGTGGGTGTGCCTGAGATAACACCGGTTACGGCATCAAGTGTCAAGCCGGCAGGAAGAGTGCCGCTTGAAATTGTCCATATGATTCCGCCGCCGGTGGCTGCAAGAGTGCCGCTGTAGGCTGTACCGACAGTACCGTTAACCAAAACAGTTGTCGTAATGACAGGGATGGCAGTTGCACCGCTTGGATAAACAGTAATTGTAAGTGTTGCTGTATCGCTGCCAAGCGTGTTGGTTGCATCAACATCAAAGGTATACACACCAGCTGCACTGGGTGTGCCTGAGATAACGCCGGTTACGGC
>WRNK01000156.1 GCA_009776675.1 Methanimicrococcus sp. | reverse complement strand
CCGCTACTGAAAACAAAAATTGAGGGGGTTTGGATGTTTTTGAGGAAAAGGTTTTTGGTGTTTTGCTTTTGTTTCCGGAAAAAAGGTTTTTGCCTTTGATTTTGCTTTGGCAAAAAGGTTTTTGCTTTTGCTTTTGTTTAAAATCCGAAACATCATTCTTCTTGAAGCGATTAAAATACGGGGTACATTTTTCCTTAAAAGCGTTTGAAGATTTGGGGAAAGGGGTACCCCCGTTTTTATTTGATGTGATACAAATCAATGTTTCGGTTTTAATTGATTTGGGGAAAGGGAAAAAGTTTCGGTTTTAATTGATTTGGGAAAATGGGAAAAAAAACAGAAGCTAGGCAAATAAAAAAATTAAAAAAAGAAAGAATAAATCGGATTTTAAAAATCCGACTTATTAAAATTTACTTATTTTCTCTTGTAAGCACGAACCACAACAAGACCGACAATTGCTGCAACTGCGAACAACAATTCAAAGCCTGGAATTCCTGGTTTTGTTTCTTCAGGAGGTGTAACGTTTTCGGGTGGTGTGACATTTTCAGGAGGTGTGACGTTTTCGGGTGGTGTGACATTACTGGTGTTGTTCAAGTAAATCATCTCACCGTTTGCCTGTCTCAAGAGAGTGGATTCACCGTAAGCGTTCTTGACTGTCAAGGTAACGTTGTAGTAACCGGATCTCTGGTAGGTGTGTTTCGGGTGCTGCAGAGTCGAGTTTTGTCCGTCTCCGAAGTCCCAGTACCAGGATGTCGGGTTTCCTGTAGACAAGTCCGTAAATTGAACCGGGTGCGGTGCAATACCTTCAAGGACGTCGCCTCTGAAGTTTGCAACAGGCGCAGCGCCGACAACAATGTAGCCGACCTTTGTGGCGGTGTTGTTTCCGTATGCATTGGAAACTGTCAGCTTAACAGTGTAGGTGCCGCTTGCGTTGTAAACGTGTGCCGGATCTTTTTCAGTGGAGGTTGTGCCGTCTCCGAAGTCCCAGAGATAGGACAAGTTGGCACCTTGCGATTGGTCAGTGAACTTGACATTCAGCGGAGCTCTGCCGTTTGTCGGCGTTCCGACGAATTCTGCAACCGGTGCATTGCCAACACTGACAAAGCCTTCTTTTATAATCGAATCAACACCACAAGCGCTGACAACTGTCAATGCGACATTGTATGTACCTGCATATTGATAGGTATGGCTTGGGTTCTGCGCTGTAGAAGTTGTACCGTCTCCGAAGTTCCAAAGGTAGGTAAACGGACCGGCGCCTTGCGATTGATCAGTGAACTGGACATTCAAGGGTGAACCGCCCATGTTGTTTTTAGCTGTGAAATCTGCTTTTAATGCACTGTTAATCACTAAGTTGTTTAAGGTGTAATTGATGGTGCTGTATCTGTCTTGCACAGTCAGCGTCACGTTATATTTTCCGGTCTGAGCATAGGTGTGGGTCGGATCTTTTTGAGTCGAGTTTGTACCGTCACCAAAGTTCCAGAAGTAGGTTGCGGGTTCCGTGACAGTGCCATGTGTTGTGAAGTTCACTGTGTTCGGGCTGCCGCAGCTGGAGTTTGCTGTAAAGAAAACATTTGCACGGACACCAATGTTGATGTATGCAGTCTTCACCATCGTGTCATTGCCAAAGGCGTTTGTAACAGTTAAAGAAACAGTATAAGTGCCGACTTTGGTAAAATTGTGAACAGGGTGTTGCTCAGTAGAGGTTGTACCGTCTCCGAAGTCCCAAAGATAAGTGAGCGGTCTGTCACCGGTTGATTGGTCTGTAAATTTCACCGACATCGCAGAGTAAGCAGACGTTTGGTTGGCGGTGAAGTTAGCAACAGGACCGGCACCGACATACACATAGTTTGTTTTTGTGGTTGTGTTGGTACCATAATCGTTTTTAAGTGTCAGGCTCACAGTATAGTTACCTTCTTTTGTGTATGTGTGGGACGGATTTTTTTCAGTAGAAGTGCTACCGTCACCGAAGTTCCACAAGTAGGTCATATTCTTCGGGTCACCGGAAGAATTATCTGTAAATTGGACAACTAACGGGGCTTTTCCTCTTAAGGGCGTACCGGTAAAGTCAGGGTACGGATATGTTCCGACAGTGATATAACCGCCATCGTCGGCAGCGTTTATCGCCGGAACGATTGCAAAAAGAAGAAACATTACAAGTAATAAACCGAGCAATTTTTTGAAATGGCTTTTATGTGCTTTCATTATAAAACTCCTAAATAATTGATATTTTTGATGAAGAAAACGTCATCCAATAATTATTTTAAATCATAATCCGATCTAAAATTATATCAAAAACATATGCAATAAGGACATTGAAGTATTAAAACGTATCTATTCATTAGTTAATGTATTTGGTATAATCAAATACACGTTATATAATAAACAATGAAAGGTTGTATATATATCTTTTAGTCGTCAGGGTGCCACAGATAATTAAAAGGATTATAAAATATTGATAAACATAAAAATTTTAAAATTACAATGTTTTTTAATAAATCAATACTATTATAAAAATTTTTTTAAAAGTAATAAAACAAAAAAAAAGAAAATCAAAACAAATAATATTTTCAAAACAAATAATATTTTTTTAAAAGATTGATTAACTCATTTTAAAAACGATGGTAAGAGGATGTTTTAAACAGATTCGTTTTTTTGAGAATCTATCTCAACAGCGCCTTTTCCCACAGGTCTGAAAATCAAACGAATCCCGCTCTTTTCAACATAATCCCGAATGCGTTTTGCTGTATGCGCTACCATTCCCTGACTGGTTAATATAAGACAGCGGCTTCCGGTAATTGCGTTTAAGATGGATCTGTCAATCACACCGGAATTGCAAGCAATAACAATTCCTTGGCTTTCGGCAATGTCTTTGCTTTTTTTGCCCATTGCTCCGATAAAGTTGATATCCTCTTTTTTCACAATCGAATCAAATTCGTCTTTGTCAAAGGCGTCCATGTTGTAAACATAAACCGCCCCGGGCTTTAAGACACGGCGCTTCAATTCAACAATTGCTGTTCCGCTCTCATCTTTGAATAAAACACGGGAATTAACAGCTTCATACAATCCTTCTTTTGTGAATTTGCCAAACAATACGCCCAAATTCACACACTGCCCGACAACGACATCCGGCCCGACATCCACGCGCATCAAATCAATGGAACTCAAACTTTGAACCAAATCCGGAATATCTTTCGGGTGCTGGTTTCCTGTCGCCAGCCATCTTTTTTCAAGCTCGAGATAAATATCTAAAATGAAAGGGCTTCGAAGAGAAGAATCACGGACTTGCTCTTCTTTTGAAAAGACATCAACCGGCGTTCCTTCATCCATCAGTTTGCCGTTAGATAAAAGATAAACATAATCCGACCAGCTGTACGCTAAATCAACATCGTGTGTCGAAATGACAATCGTTTTTCCGAGATGGTTTAATTCATTTAAAATATCTAAAATTTCATCGGCGCCGACCGGATCCAAATTGGAAAGCGGCTCATCCAAAATGATAACATCCGGATCCATTGCCAAAACACCGGCAATCGCCACACGCTTTTTTTGCCCGCCGCTTAAATGGTGCGGCGGCTTGTCTTTAAGACTTTGGAGACCGAAATGATCCAGCATTTTGTTGACAACGGCAGCCACTTCTTCTTTGGAATAGCCG
>WRNK01000155.1 GCA_009776675.1 Methanimicrococcus sp. | reverse complement strand
CGCCGGCGTTTCTGAGCAGGTGTCACAGATTACAACTCAAGCAATGAGTGGTGAAATGGATTACACCGAATCATTTCAAATGCGTGTTGCTTTATTGAATGGACTCTCGTATGAAAAGGCACTTTCAATCAAAGACCATATCCAATTGATGGCAGGAGCAAAAGAATTAATCCAATTTATTCAAAGCGTCGGCGGAAAAACGGCAATGATAACGTGCGGTTTTAGCCTGATTGCAGAAGATGTCCAAAAAAAGTTGGACATTGATTATGTTTACTCAAACGATCTTGCTGTCAAAGACGGTATTTTAACCGGACAGGCCAACGGTCCTTTGATGACAACAAATTCCAAAGCCAATGTTCTTGACGAACTTGTCGAAAAACTCAATATTTCGTACGAAGAATGTGCCGTTGTCGGCGACGGAGCAAATGATATCTGCTTATTCGAAAAAGCCGGATTCTCTGTTGCTTTTAACGCCAAACCCCTCGTTCAAAAACAAGCATGCGCTGTTGTCCAAGAAAAAGATCTCAGAAACATCATTCCGATTCTGAAATCCGCCATGGAAACACCGCAGTCTCAACCTTGCGACACACCACAAAAACCGGCTCGGAAAGTTTTCCGAGAAGGGGGACCCAGTATGATGAAAGAACTGCAAACAAGAAAAGCAGAATTGAAAACTGTCTCGGAAGAGGCAAAGGATAAAAGAAATCAATTAAACGCAGAAGCCAGCAAGTACGCAGCCGAAAGAAATGAATTGAACAACAAAACGAAAGAATTGATTACCGCCGCTCAAGACATTAAAATCAAAAGAGACGAAGTCAATATCAATGTCAGCAAATACAAGACACTTCGCGATGAAACAAACGCGAAATCCAATGAGCTTTTTGCAAAAGCTGACAGCCTCAGAAAAGACAGCAACCTGGGCGGTCCATCGATTAAGGAAATCCGAAAGCAGATCGATAATCTCGAATTTGAACAGCAGACCCATGTTTTGACCCCCAAAAAGGAAAAAGAAATCGTTACGAAAATTAAAGAGCTTGAAGACGAATACGCTGAAAAGAAAAGGCAACTGGATGAAAACAGCGAGTTAAAATCCATTTTAGACGAAGCTCAAGTGATCCGTGACGAAGCCTCTGAATATCATAATCAATTAGCTGTTTATGCCGCACAGGCCCAAGAATTTCACGAACAAATGATTGCCGCCTTCAAAGAAGCCGACAAAGTTCGTGCCGAGTCCGACGCCTCTCACAAAAACTTCATCCGCGCCCAAGAAGCCGCTGATGAACAGCACAAGATCTTTATTGAAGCCCAAAAAGAAATCCGCGAAATCGACAAAGAAAGCGGCAAGGCAAAGAAGAAAGAGAAAGATCCGAAATCAAAAGTCGAAAAAGAAGAAAACGAAAAAGGTGCCAAAGAAATTTTCGACAAATTCAAAGATGGCGGCAAATTAACAATGGAAGACCTCATGGCCATCCAGCGTTCCAAATATTAAAAAACAAACCCAATCGATTGATTCATTTTTTCGACTCAATCGATTATTAAAAAATCGGTCCCATGAAAAAGAGAACCATGCTCCCATTTCTCTTTTTCAAAATCCTTTTTTAATATATCCAAAAGAAAGCGGAGCAGATGCTTTTTTAATTCACTCAAAAAAGTGAGCAGATGCCTTTTTTAAAGCACCGGCTGTTTTTAACGCGCTTTCAATTGTTTTATTTTCAGCAACCAATATCGCTTTCTCTCTTTTTGCTTTTGAAACAATTTGTTCAAGCCTTGAAAAACCAATAACGCCGTCGCCAAATCCCAAGTGAGAATCTGTTAAGCCGTTATTGTCATGAATATGATAATGGGCGACGGGCATTTTCAAAAATTCATCCAAAGTGCCGGTTGTCTGTGCATGACCGATATCTAATATAAATTCAAGTCCCGTTAAATCAATTTCATTCGGTTTTTGAAACAAAAGCAAATCCGTCTTTGGCATATTTTCAATACACAAACGGATGCCATGTTCTTCTTTAATTTTTTGAAGAATCGGCAGAGATTTCAAGTAAGCGGCTATGGCTTCCAAAAATGTGCTGCCGCCTTCCAAAAATCCGGGATGAACAACCAATATTGAAATATCATGTTTCTGACAAAAGGAAGCGCTTTTTTGAATAATATTCAGTGCTGAAAGTCTGGCAGATTCAATCGGCGACGCCAAGTTCGTATTTTTCAGCGGCGCATGCAATGAATAAGAAAGAGAATAAGATGATAGATCGACATCAACATTGCCACAAATCACATCATGAAGCCCTTCCGAAAAAATCTCCGCACGGTAGCAAACCTTTTCAATCTCAAAAAGAGCGGTGTCCAATGTTTGATTTGAAAAAGCCAAAGTTGAAATGCTGATCATACTCTTTGAATCGGAAATGAGAAATAAAAAGTTAACTCATTCAAAAATCAAAAAACAAATCAAAAAACAAATCAAAAAACAAATCAAAAAACAAATCAAAAAACAAATCAAAAAACAAATCAAAAAACAAATCAAAAAACAAATCAAAAGAAATAGAAAACAAAAGAAATAAAATTAAAAATGAGAAGAATTTAAGAGGCGTCTAAAAATATGCAAAAACCAGAGAGATATATAGATTATTGCTGATATATTGAAATAATAAAAGAAAATAACATTCGTACAACTAAAAACAAAAAATGTTTATTTCATAATTCACTTCCTTTGCATATATCCAAAAGTGGTCGAACCTGTATGAGCCAAGATTCAATTCCGCCAAACGATGATAAATTTTTGTATGACACGGCAAAATCCGTATATAGCGGAGATAAGCATCCTTACGATCCGAAATATTACATTGATCGAGACTCAAGTTGGCTTCAGTTTAATTATCGTGTTCTGGATGAGGCGCTGGATCCGAAAAACCCACTTTTGGAGCGTGTTCGCTTTCTTTCGATTTTTGCAAATAATTTGGATGAATACTATATGGTCCGCATTCCTGCCGTCCACAAATGGGCGTTAGAAAGCGGAATCAGTCCCGATGGGAATAATCAAGCATATGAAAGCATGCAAGAAATTTACAAAGAATTATTCAACTCATTAAACAAAATGGAATACTGTTGGAGCGACGTTTTAATTCCGGAATTGGAAAAGCAGAATATTCATATTTTAAAATATTTTGATCTTGAAAATTACCAAACCAAATACTTGACGCAATATTTTGAAAAAAATATCCTCCCATTATTAACGCCGCTGGCTTATGATTCCAGCCATCCGTTTCCCTACATTACAAATCAAAGTGTGAATCTGGCTGTTATCTTATCCGATCCTGTTTATGGTCGTATTTTTGTTCGCGTCAAAATTCCGCCCGGCATCAAACGGTTGATTCCGGTGCCGTTTAAGGAAGATATAAAAAAAGCGGACAAATCAGATGATGTCATCCGAATCAAATCGGGCGTCTACAACTTTGTCTGGGCAGAAGATGTCATTATTGCCAATTTGGATTTGGTCTTTCCCGGACAAATTATCAATGAAGCGCACGCTTTTCGAATTACAAGAGATGGCGACATTGGTTTGGATGAAGACGGCGACTTTAGCTTATTAAAATCCGTTGAAAAAAAAGCCGGCGTCAATTATTTTGGTGCGCCGCTTCGTATTGAAATTAACAGCGAAATGTCGGATTACGTTTTGCAAATTCTTACGGAAAATTTGAAACTGCGTTCCAGT
>WRNK01000154.1 GCA_009776675.1 Methanimicrococcus sp. | reverse complement strand
AACGTTCTTTTTCACATTTTTCATATTTGTTCATGTTTTTTTATTTTTTACATTTCTTTTACATTTTTTTGTATTTTTTTTTGCTTACTGATTCTGTTTTGAAAAAACGGCGGAACATTTTTTTGATTATTTTTATTTTTTTACAGAAAAACTTCATTAAAAAGGTTTATCTACTACTCGATTAATTTTCAATCTATGAAAACAAAGCGTATCATTCCGTGTCTGGATTTGGTTCTGGACGAGAACTGCGGTAGAGTTGTGAAAGGTGTCGGGTTTGTAGACCTTAAAGATGCAGGAGATCCGATCGAATTTGCAAAAAAATATGAAAAACAGGGCGCGGATGAACTTGTCTTTTTGGACATCACGGCTTCCGTTCAAGGAAGAGAGACGCTTTTAAATGTGATTCAAAAGGCAGCCAAAGAAATTTCAATTCCGTTTACAATCGGCGGCGGCATTTCTTCGATTGACGCTGCTCAAAGAAACTTGGAAGCCGGCGCTTCAAAGGTGTCCATAAACACTGCCGGTGTTAAAAATCCTGATTTCATTGCCGAAGCTGTCAAAAAATTCGGCGGCGACAAAATTGTCATTGCCATTGACTGCAAACGAAATGATGATTTATCCGTTTCTGACAAACACGTTTTTGAAGAAAACGGCAAAAAATTTTGGTATGACGTCGTCATTATGGGCGGCAACGAAGGAACCGGAATTGACGTCATCGACTGGGCAAAAAAAGTTGAGACGCTGGGCGTTTCAGAAATTCTTCTCACAAGCAAAGATTATGACGGCGTCTGCGATGGATATGATATCATCGCAACTCGCGCTGTCGCAGATGCCGTCTCCATTCCGGTCATCGCATCCGGCGGTGTCGGTACGATCGAACACATGATTGATGGTGTTGTAGAAGGACACGCAGATGCCGTTTTGGCAGCCAGCGTTTTCCACTTTGACAAATACACAGTCGGTCAAGTTAAGGAAGAATTTAAGAAAAAAGGGATTTTAGTCAAATCCTGAAAGTGAAGGGGGCGGCAGAATAATGAAAAACGAATTAACTCTTTATGGTCCCTTCATCAAAGAAATCAAAGACCTCATATATCGCCGCCAGTATGAGGCGATGAAACACGTCAACAAAGAGTTGATTCAACTTTATTGGGAAATCGGTAAAGAAATTGACTGCAAGCAGCGTGAACAAGGCTGGGGGAAGTACGTCGTTGAAATTTTAGCAAAAGAGCTTCAAAAAGAATTTCCGGGCGTACAGGGTTTTTCAGCTCGAAACCTTTGGCTAATGAGAAGTTTTTATGTTGAATATTCGACAGCGGTAATTCTGCAACCATTGGTTGCAGAATTGGAAAAACATCCGCAAAGTGCAATTCTGCCACCATTGGTGGCAGAAATAAGCTGGTCGAAAAATGTTGTCATAATGCAGAAGTGCAAAGACCCTTCTGAACGCGAATTTTATATCAAAATGACAAAGAATTATGGTTGGACAAAGGACGTATTGATTAATAATATCGAAAATCGAGCGTTTGAGAAATACTTTACCAACCAAACTAATTTTGACGAAACTGTGCCTGAAAAGTACAAGCTTCAAGCTAAACTCGCCGTCAAGGATGATTATAATTTTGACTTTATTGAAATGGGCATTAAACATAATGAAGCGGAACTTGAATCAGGTATCATAAAAAATATTCGAGCATTTTTGATTGAGATGGGCGGCAATTTCAGTTTTATTGGCAATCAATATCATCTTAATGTTGCCGATGATGATTATTATATTGACCTTCTCCTGTACCATAGGCGACTGCGCTGTTTGATTGCAGTTGATCTCAAAATCGGCGAGTTTAAGCCGGAGTACGCCGGTAAAATGCAGTTTTATCTGTCTGCACTTGACGAAACAATGAAGCTTCCTGAAGAAAATCCGTCAATCGGAATTATCATCTGTAAGAGCAAGAATCGCACGAGAGTTGAGTACACGCTGAAAACAACCAACAAGCCCATTGGTGTAGCGACATATTCGTTTTATGAAAATCTGCCGGAAGAAATGCGCTCCTTACTTCCATCGCCTGATGAAATTGCAGCGATCGTTGCGGAGATAAAAGAAAATGAGGCAGAATGAGAAATTTCATATTTAAATCTCGCACCAACGGTGCGAGAAGCAGGAAATAAATTCTGCAACCATTGGTTGCAGAAAATTTGCAGCAAGCCTATCCCGATTTTCAAAAAGTGCAGCACGGTGTTATTTTTTATACCGTTATAATCTTTTCTATATTAATTTTTTAAGCACCTTTTTAAATCAGAAAAACATTTGTCAACGGCAATAGCAAAAAATTAAAAATTCAAAATACTTGAGTGACAAAAATGGTTTCTGAAACTTTTGACAAGTTAAGTGAACGGGCGGCACACTGTGCAAAACAAATCCTGTCTGCCAAAAATGTTCACCTTGTATCCCACATTGATGCCGACGGCATCACTTCCGCAGCGATTATGAGTCTATCTTTTGATCGTGCCGGCATTGACTATACCACGGAATTTGTAAAAAAACTTGATGAAAAAGTAATGCTGCGACTTTTGGAAGAAAACCATGAATTGCTTATTTTTACCGATCTTGGAAGTTCCATGATTGATTTTATGGTGGATAACGGGATGAGCGCTGTTGTTGCCGACCATCATCAGCCGAGCGGGCGATCCGAAAATATTGCGGTCGACTCTGTGACTTTTTCTTATCATATTAATCCGCATTTGTTTGGTGCAAACGGCGGTTTTGAAATCAGCGGGTCGGGGGTATCATATATTTTGGCTTGCGTTCTTGGGGGCAATCAGGATTTGGCAGGGCTTGCTATTGTCGGTGCCATCGGCGATATGCAAAACAGAAAGCATGGAAAACTTGTCGGCTTAAATCGTGAAATATTAGAACAAGGCGTTGCCGCCGGCGTCTTAAAAAACGCTCAAGACTTGTCGCTTTTTGGAAAACAAACGCGTCCGATTTATCGCATTCTTCAATATTCGTCCGAGCCTTATTTGCCGGGTCTGACGGGCGAAGAAGAATCCTGTATTCGTTTTCTTCAAAGCGTCGGGGTCGGCTACGATCAAAGAGAAGGCGCCAAGCTTTGGATTGAACTGGAGCTTGAAGAGCGGCGAAAAATTATATCCGCACTTATGAAATATTGTGATGACCGTGGTTTTTCATCCCAGCGTGTTCAAGAGTTGATCCGCGAATGCTACACATTGATGGCGGAAAAAGAAGGCAGCGAAATGCGTGATGCTTCCGAATACTCGACTCTTTTAAACGCAACCGGCAGATATGATAAAGCTGATATTGGCGTTCGTGTCTGTATGGGGGATCGAGAGGCTGCTCTCAGCGAAGCCCGAACACTTTTAGCAGAGCATCGGAAAAATTTGGTAAACGGCCTTAACTTTGTTCGTGAAAAAGGCGTCATCCAGCTTAAAAATATTCAATATTTCTACTCCGGCGAAGAAATCAAAGAAACAATCGTCGGTATTATTGCCGGAATGGCATCCTCTTTGGAAAATGTTGACCGCAAAAAACCCATCATCGGGATGGCAGATTCAGACGACGGCATTAAAATATCGGCACGCGGAACACAGGAGTTGATTCGCCGCGGCATGAATTTATCCAAAGCACTCAATGATGTCACGGAAGCTGTCGGCGGTACCGGCGGCGGGCATGATATTGCAGCCGGCGGAACAATTCC
>WRNK01000153.1 GCA_009776675.1 Methanimicrococcus sp. | reverse complement strand
AATAAATGTCTTTTTCAAAAACGGCGGGGTTGGCAAAGGCATAATCTTCAATTGTTTTGTATTTTTTAAAAAGTATCTTTGTGACCGCATTGACCTGAACATCCGTACACTGTGCCGATAAAATCGTTGCTGTCAGCAATTCAAACGGCGTTTCAAAATCCAATTCAATTTCGGGTTTGGGATAAAGGCGGCTTAAAATGTTCCAAATCGCGTTGAAATTGGAACGGTTGTCGGGCTTTTTTGAGATCGGAAAAGCCGGCAGCTCTGAAAGCGGAACATGGCGAGGCGATTTGGAAGAAGGGGGGGAAGATGAAGAAATTGATTTTTTTTCTTTTTTTGCTGTTACGGTTGCGGACATCTTTTCTTTTTCTTTTCCATTTCCTTTAACTGTGTCTTTTTTCAAAGCGGTCATATCATCACCAAACGAAAAAAACAAAATATTTTGCCATCTAAAATCAATAAACTTATTAAATAATTAAAACCCTTTGGATGTCATATGCTTAAAATCATATTTCTCGGAACCGGCGGCGCCCTTCCGTCCAAAGAGAGAAATCCGTCTGCGATTATGGTAAATCGTGAGGGAGAACTTCTTCTCTTTGACTGCGGCGAAGGTGCGCAGCAGCAAATGATGCGCGCAAAGACGGGAATGGTTAAAATCAGTTCCATCTTTTTGTCACACTTCCACGGAGATCACATCTTCGGTCTTCCGGGACTCCTTCAAACGATGGCTTTTTTTGAAAGAGAGGAAGAGCTTACGGTTTATGGTCCAAACGGCATTTATGAAATTATGGACGCACTTAAAAAACTTGGAATTGACAAACTCAAATACCCGCTCAAAGTTGTCGAGCTGGCTCCCGGTGATGTTGTTCAAAAAGAGGAATACATCATTAAAGCCGTGCGCGCCGACCATGGATCTCCTGCACTTGGTTTTATCTTGGAAGAAAACAAACGTGTGGGTCGTTTTGATCGAGAAAAAGCGATTGAACTTGGCATTCAGCCGGGACCTAACTTTGCACGCCTTCACCGCGGCGAAGACATCACACTCAAAGACGGAACCGTTGTTTATTCAAAAGACGTTGTCGGACCAAAACGCCCGGGTCGAAAAATCGCCTACAGTGGAGATACACGAGAATCCGATATTTTCTTTTTTGAAGCACAAGGCGCCGATGTTCTCATTCATGAAGCAACATTTACGTCTGCGTTCAAAGAAAACGCTTATGAGTGGGGGCATTCTACAGCCAAGGGTGTTGCCGAAATGGCCAAAAAATACAACATCCGAAAATTGGTTTTGACACATATCAGCCCGAGATTTAACGAAGAAGAAGATTCAGTACTCGAGGATGCCAAATCCGAATTTGAAAACGTCATCCTTGCCGAAGATCTCATGGAAATTGATGTTGAAAATAGAGATGAATAAAGCTATTTTCTTTTCAGAGATGAATAAAACGGCTTTCTTTTCTGAAATGAATAAAACGGCTTTCTTTTCTGAAATGAATAAAACGGCTTTTTTTCGGAAATGAATAAAACAGCTTTCTCTTTTTTTGTATTACAATCGTTTTTCGTTTATGATTAAAAAACAGAATGGTTAAAGGTATTTCTTTATTATATTTTTTTGGGGTCGAAGCCGTTCGATTCAGCCGCCTTTGGCGACTGATCGAACGGGTGGTTGATTCGGATTTCATGAATAAAGAAAAAACGAAACATCATTTTGTGTCACATCAATAAAAATGGGGGTACCCGTTTCCCAAAATCATCAAACGCTTTTAAGGAAAGACGTACCCCGTTTTTGAATCGCTTCAGGAAAAATGATGTTTCGATTTTAAACAAAAGAAAATCAAATCCTCAGATCCCTTTTCTTCAAAAACATCTAAACCCCCTCAAATTTTGTTTTCAGTAGCGTAGCGGATGAAAGCAAAATTTGAGCGTTTTCAAAAAAAAATATTGTTTCTACGGTTGCTATTGCCGCCGCTTTTTTTAAAAATAATGTTTCTATAATTGTTATTGCCGTCGATTTCAAAAAAACACTGTTTCTATGATTGTTATTGCAACCGATTTCAAAAATATTGTTTCTACTGTCGTTATTGCTGCCGCTTTCAAAAAATAAGTCAAAAAAAATGTTGATCATGATGAATACACATTATTTTTGTGTTCTTCTCATGATCCTTATTTTTTGTTTTTTATGTTTTTTAAATCCAGTCAAATGAGGTAGCTCTTTCGATTTTTGCATCTGTTTTCAAATAGGCGATTTCTATTTTATCGCCGACATTGACAAGAACGACATTTTCATTTTTCTTGATATCGATGGCATAATATGTCGATGCCTCTCTGAGCTTGATATAATAAACGGCATTGCCATCGCTTATTGCGACACGGATGTCATCAACCGTTCCGCTTATTTTATCTTCATTGAGCGGGAGGTCAACGTCAGGGTTGTTTGAAAGCATGCGTGTGTAATTTTCTTCACATTCTGCCACGGTTGCGCCGGTTGCAACGATGTTGTAACTTTTAACGTTGACCATAGCGTATTGCTTGACAAGATTTGAATAGTCTTTCAACGCCATAAAATATGTCGGCTGACCGTGAATATTTAAGAGAAGCGGGAATGTGGCGGTATAGTCATAGGCTTGGAAAGCACCTTCAGCAGAACCCATTGCAGAATACTCGTGAGCGCCGGCGATTTGGTAGTAAGTTGCTTCTTTTGTGCGCTGGTTGACGAGAATAAAACCAATGTTCGACTCATCATTTCCAACAACAGATGTAATTCCGGTGTACATATACACATCATCATTCAAAGCCAAATAATTATAACCGTCTGTCGTCATGGTCACATTTCTTTGACCGAATATGGAATTTAGAAAACCGCTTTGATATCTGCCGTAGTAATCATATTGCTGAATCAGAAGCGGGGCGCGGTACACATGATCCACCCATTGCGGAATTTCATCTTTTGCATAATATTGGTGTTCTCCGGTGACAGCATTGACCATGACAATGCCTTCGATATCCGTTCCGCCGAAAATGCTTATTCTTTTCACAATTCTCGGACAAATCCAGTAGGGATTGCCATCATCATCAATTTCAAAGACGGGCTGCTCAAACATGTACGTCGGATAGTGGAATCTGATATATCTGTCAATGTTTCTGAAGAAATATTCAGATTTGGAGTATTTCATTCCCTCTTTCAGGCGAACAACATCTCCTTCTTGAGTGACCATGTCAATTGTGATATATCCCGGAATGCCGTTTTTTTGATTGTTGAACCATTTGAAAACATCACCGTAAAGAAGCGGCGTGACACGAACAGGCCGATTTTTGTAATTGATTTGCGTGTAATCCGGCGCGACTTCAAATTGGGACACCATGTCTGCCAATTCACCGAGTTTTCTGTTTCCGAGACGCTCGGCTGAAGCTTTGTCAAGCCACGGGATTTGGTCATATGAAATTTCGGTAATGTCTTCTGAAAAATTTCCGGGCTCAATATTTATCAAACGCGTGTATTCGCCTGCAAAAAAGACAGGACTTGAAAAAAAACTGCCGATAACAATGATACCGAAAATGGCAGCTGCAATATAAATCAGCCCTTTCCTCTCACTCATTTTTTTCCTGAAAAAATACGGGTCATTTTCGACATTGGAATACTCATCATCACCATCATCCCTGACATATGTCGTTTGCCCATCTTCTGAAATAACTTTTTTAAATCTCAGATTTTTCATACGAACAATCGTTTGAACAATAAAGAAAATGACAATGAG
>WRNK01000152.1 GCA_009776675.1 Methanimicrococcus sp. | reverse complement strand
AACACCAAGCGGCATTTGAACCGCCCCGATCATGTTTTCAATATTTTTTTTGCCGACTTGATCCGCATCAAACGTAAAATTTGAAATGTGATCTAACGACACGTTTTTTTGAGTTTCTAAGTAAGCGCGGCGAATCTTTGCCGAAACAACTTTATCGGCGGCTTCCTCGATTTTTCGAAGCGACAATTCGCCCGAAATCATTTTTTCAAGAAGAACACGTTCTTGTTCGGTCAATTTTTCAGATGTGGACATGAATAACACTTCTCTTGATTGATACAGAAATCATTGATTAAAAGAAATAAGACGCTTTATTTAATTATTGTCCTATACTTCACAAATAGAAAAAACGAATCAAAAAAAGAAAAACAAGGTTTTTTTAACATTTTGTGTTTCTTTTGGTGATTATGTCTGTGTCATGAAACTTCCATACATCTCATTTTCAATGCGTTTAAATGTTTCATCCATGTTGACATCTGTAAACTGGCTGTTGTAAAGCATGGCATAAAAACCGTTTTGCTTTAAAAGCTCATGGTGGCTGCCTTTTTCAATAATTTGACCTTTATTGATGACGAGAATCATATCCGCGTTTTTCACTGTGGATAGGCGATGTGCAATGACAAAGCTGGTTCTGCCTTTCATCAAATTGGAAAAGGCTTCTTTGATGTAAACTTCTGTGAGTGTATCCACGCTGCTGGTTGCTTCATCTAAAAGAAGAATTGAGGGATTGGAGAGAAAAACGCGTGCGATTGTTAGCATTTGTTTTTGCCCTTCCGACAAGTTAGAGGCGTTTTCATTGATCACGGTATCGTAGCCTTTTGGAAGCAATCGAATGAAATCATCAGCATAGGACATTTTTGCAGCACGAATAATTTCCTCGTCTGTTGCATCATCTTTGCCGTAAGCAATGTTTTCGCGAATTGTACCGTTAAACAGCCACGGCGTTTGAAGAACCATTCCAAATATTTTTCTCAAATCAGGGCGCTTCATTGTTGAAATATCAACGCCGTCAATCAAAATGCGGCCATTGTCCACCTCATAAAAGCGCATCAACAAATTCAAAATCGTTGTTTTTCCGGCACCGGTTGGACCAACCAAAGCGACAGTCTCTCCGGGCGAAATATTCAGCGACAAATCGTGAATCACAGGATTTTCTTTTTCATAACCAAAATTCACATGATCAAAAGCAACATGCCCTTTTAAGATGAAATCCGGCGAAACGGCGGGATCTGAAGACTCTTCGGGGGCGTCAAGTAAATCCAAAACATGCTCTGTTGAAGCCAGCATGGATTGAATGGTATTGATCACTGTTGAAATTTGAGTAATCGGCTGCGTGAATTGTTTGGAGTACAAAATGAAGGATTGGACATTTCCAATACTCATTGAACCTGACAAAATAAAGAGACAGCCGACAATACAAACAATGACATAACCGATATTTTGAACAAAATACAAAACCGGCATTGAAATGCCTGAAATAAATTGCGCTTTCCAGCTGACGTGGTACAAATCGTCATTAATGCCATGCATTTTTTCAATTGCTTTGTCTTCACGTCCAAAAGCCTTGATAATTTTATGGCCTGTGTACATCTCTTCGACATGGCCGTTTAACCGCGCCAGATTGATTTGCTGGTCTTTAAAGTAACCCTGAGAGCGAGAAACAATGATCTTCGTTAAAACCGCGGAAATGGGCAATATTAACAAACAAACCAGTGCTAATATTGGATTTAAATAAAGAATAATCAGCGAAATGCCGGCAAGTGTTACAAAGGATGTCAGCAATTGAGTAATACTTTGTTGAAGCGTGGTATTAATGTTATCGACATCATTAATGACACGGCTCATAATTTCACCATGGGTGTGCGTATCATAATATTTCAAATGAAGGCGGGATAATTTTGAACCAACCTCGCTTCTTAATCTTGCCACCGTCCTTTGTGTCACATTCACCATCAAATATTGCTGAATATATGAAAAAACGGAAGAGGCAATATACAATACGAATAACACCAAAATCATTGTCAGAACTTTTTGATAATCGATTCCAAAGAATCCCAATACCGATATCATAACTTTTTGATAATTGATTCCAAGATCATTAGAACTGCCGATTATTTCTTCAGATAAAACATCGACAACATCCCCGATAATAAGCGGTGCCAGCACTGTAAAAATCGTACTGAAAATGGCGGTGACAAAAACAATAAACAATGTCATACGATAGGGTTTTAAATAAACCAAAAACCGTCGGATTGTTTTATTAAAGTTTTTTGGTTTCTCTGTCGGCGCACCAAAATTTCTTGGTCCGTGTCTTCCAAAACCACGCGGTTGCTTCATGTTATCTCTTGCTTGTGAAGAAGATGATGAGGAAGATGAAGAAGGTGATGAGGAAGATGAAGAAGGTGATGAGGAAGATGAGGCGGATGAAGTGGATGAGGCGGATGGGGTGGGTGAGGCGGATGGGGTGGGTGAGGCGGATGAGGAGGAAGAAGCTGCTGCCTCTTTGCCATTATCATTTTGATTCATGCAATCCCTCCTCTGCCGTTTGGGAAGCAACAATTTGGCGATAAACTGCCGATTTTTGCATTAATTCCGCGTCTGTCCCGATACCGACAATTTCGCCTTTATCTAAAACAATAATTTGAGAAACATTTTTTATTGTCGAAATGCGTTGTGCGACAATGATAATTGTTGAATCCCTGAGCTCTGTTTTAAGTGCTTTTCGAAGAAGAGCGTCTGTTTTATAATCCAACGCTGAAAAATTATCATCAAAGACATAAATTTCCGGTTTTCCGACAATGGCGCGCGCGATTGTTAAACGCTGCTTTTGACCGCCGGATACATTTGTTCCTTCCTGTGAAATCGGTGAATTCAGCCCGAAATCCATTTGTTTGACAAAATCGGCCGCCTGAGCAATTTCTAAAGCCTGCCAAATTTCATCGTCAGTTGCATCTTCTTTGCCATAGCGAATGTTTTCTGCGACCGTTCCCGAAAACAAAATAGCCGTTTGCGGTACAAAACCGATTTTATGCCTCAAATCGGCCTGCGAATAAGACCGAACATCTTTGCCGTTTACAAAAACAGATCCGGCAGAAACATCATAAAATCGCGGAATTAAGTTCACCATTGATGTTTTTCCGGAGCCTGTGCCACCGATAATCGCAACAGTTTCACCACATGGAACTTGAAATGACAAATTTGTTAAGATATCATTATCAGAATCCGAATAACGGAAACTGACGTTTTTAAATTCAATGATGGGAGCAACATTGATTCTTTCAAATGAAGCTCTCGGTTCATTTTCAGCAAAAACGGAACTATAATCGTGAAGAGATTCATCTGTATTTAAAATTTCAAGAATACGATCCATAGATACTTTGGCGCGCGGGATTATGATAAATATCATAGAAAGCATAACCACTGAAAACATAATTAAGAAAACATATTGAATGAAAGCCATTAAATCGCCGACACTGAAAGTGTCAATTGTAATGCGCCAGCTTCCAAACCACAAAACCGCCACAACCGCTATGTTCATTAAAAATGACATCCCCGGAAATACGATTGCCATAATTCGGCTGACTGTCAATGAAACATTTGTTAAATCCGTGTTTGCTTCTTCGTATTGTCTGTTTGCAGCTTTTTCTTTATTAAAAGCGCGAATCACACGAACTCCCGTCAAGCGGCTTCGTAAAACACGACTCAATGAATCTAATTTTTCTTGTATCATTTTCATGAGCGGAATAATTTTTCGAGAAACAAAAAAGATGAAAATAAGCAAGAATGGA
>WRNK01000151.1 GCA_009776675.1 Methanimicrococcus sp. | reverse complement strand
CGGTGCAATCGGCTACCCCACCGCCCAAACCATTGAAGAATATGGCATTTTGGTTGAAATCATTCCCGAAGAATTTACATTCGAGGCGCTCGTTAATGCAATGAAAGACAAAATAAATTTCTTTTGAACAAAACTTGAAATTTTTTGATTTGTCATTCGATTAAAAAGGAATAACAAGCTTTATATAAGCAATTAAATTGTTCAGCAACGAAAGGCAAAACAGCCAACCTGAATAAAATGGAGGAAAACATATGACATTCGAATGTTCAAGAGAGTCTAAAGAAATTTATCAAATGATGAAAGATTTCAAAGTTGTTCCTTATTCTGAAATTGCAAAACGGTTAGATGAGGCGACCGAAGAAACAATCCGGCTCGTTGAAAATATGCAAAAATCCTGATTTTAAAAACGCGCCGATATCAATAGAAATGGTTTATTTTGCCGGACCAAAAGGCTCCGGTAATTTTTCTTTAAACTTCATCCATTTCAGCAACAATAAATATTTAACAAAAAAGTTTATTTTATGAGTTAATGCGTCGAATTCAATAATATTCGGCAATGTTATCAAATAAGAAATAAAGGAGAAGAAAAAATGGTCATAGGAGTAACAATGTTAAATGTCCTGCCCGGTTCCGAAAAGAAAGCTTACAATGATTTAAAAGCGCTTGCCGGCGTCAAAGATGTTTACCACGTATTTGGAGAATTCGATTT
This sequence comes from Methanimicrococcus sp., assembly GCA_009776675.1. The sequence goes on along the minus strand of WRNK01000151.1, from coordinate 3,096 downwards.
CGTTGTTATTGCCGAACTTGAGACTCTCCGTGAACTCAACGATGTTGTTGACAAAATCCGTGAAAATCAAAATGTTACAGCCACACAAACAATTGTCGGCGCGGAACTTTAAACAAAAAAGCAAATGTGTTAAGCATTTGTCTTTTTTTTCTTTTTATTTTTTTCATCTTTTCATTTTTCCTTTTGTTTTTTTCTTTTTTTGTTTGTTGGTTTTTATCGCTCATCCTATTTTTCAGTAACACATCGGCTTGATACCATTCATTTTTTATAGAAAGGTTAAAAATGATGAGAGATTATTACAGACTATGGATAACAAATTTAAAAAATACTTACTTTTCTTCTGTCTGATTTTGGTATGTATTTGTATATTGTCTTGCGTTCTTATTCTTTTTAATTATGGCAATAACACGTCACGAGAATCGCCAGGAACCTATTATGCAGATATTCCAAACTTCAACTATACAGCCGACAGAGCAGAAATGGAAGTGAAAATTGAAGACGAAGGTTATCCGCCATATAAGTTTGATGATCCGCAGCCGTACTTTGACCAAACGGGAGCGACTATGTTTCCGATGGATTATTTCAATGACCTTTTCAAAGGAAACGTCAGTTATGAAATTGAGAATAACACAGTTATCATCACCAAACGCGTTCTTGATGTTAGAACAGTTGTCAGTGTTACGGCAGACAGCAATATATTGATAAGAAATGGGCAAGAGATTGAAATGAACACCATGCCTGTTCAATTGGACGGAACATTTTATATTCCCCTTGAATATGTCGGCAGTGCATTGAGTTACGGCGTATATTGGAATGATAGGCGTAATGTGGTTTCATTCCATCAATATGAATCTGTTTATGTTTACGTTTGGAACGAAAATGAAAAATCATTGCCTTTCGGAGTAAGGTATTCGTATATGGTCAGCGGTGACCATACCTCGGACATGACCCTGATTACGGCAAATCCCACATCAGATTATAGGAAAGTACGGGCAGTGCTCAAAAAACTTCCAAAAAATGATCGTGTTTTAACGACTAAAATTTATCGAGTTAAAGGATATGATGTCCCATTTTTTGACATCATCACCGATGACATTTATTATATGGGGTTAATAAGTGGCTCTACTGCTTATCATCTCGATGAAATTCCGCCGATTATTAAAGATTTGAGGGAATTCACCAACCAGTGGTATTCACAAGAGTTATTTGCGTTAGACGAAGAAGCAATATATTCTTCAGAAAAACAAGTGTACAGATATTCATATTTCCCTTCATTTGATGATCCTGCTGTTGTGCGAATTGATATAAAAAATGATGGTACCGCCGATGTTCATTATAAAGTTGGCAAAGGCAGTACATTTTGGCGCAGCGGTGGGATAAAAACATATAAACAAGCAAAGCTGAATCAAAGCGAAACTCAGGAATTTCTTGATTTAATAAATAAAACAGATTTTTGGAATCAACCAATTGAATATGGTTATCCTCCGTTAGATGGCTATCGTGTAATTATCGAAGGTGTTGATGATGGAGAATATTATCTTGTCAATCGATGGGGACAAGGCGACGGAGACCCTATTCAAAGCATAGAAGAATATTTCAATGAATTAATTGAACAAAAATTTGAATAAATCAACTCAATCTTTGGCTTTTTCATTGTTTTGCAATGCGAAGGGCAAATTTTTATACAAAGCCTCACCTAAGGTCTTATTTTTATAGTTGTTTGCTGTTGTTTTTGTAGTTCCAAAAAAAAAGAGGAATCGCTATGGGCGAATATAAACAATGTATCGTGATGCGGACAGATTTGAAATTGTCTTCCGGAAAATTAGCCGTTCAGGTAGCGCATGCTGCTGTTTCTGCTGCGGAGTGGACGGATAAGAGGGACTTGGACGCTTGGAAAGCCGGCGGACAAAAAAAAGTGGTCTTAAAAGCCGCAAATGTACAAGAATTGTTTGAACTTAAAGAAAAAGCACGCCGAGAAAGTTTGCCGACTGCTTTAATTACAGACGCCGGACGCACGGAAATTGAGCCGGGAACGATTACGGTTCTTGGGATCGGTCCTGCTCCCGAAGAAAAAATCGACAAAATTACAGGGCATTTGAAAATGCTTTGAAAAAGTAGGCCCCTCTGAAAAAAGGTGACATGTGACACTTATGACTTCAATTCAGGTTCCGGATATTGAAAAGGAAATCGGTATCCATCTTTATGAGACAAAAACGGCAGGTATGGGGGGCATTTTAAGGTATCGCCCCGAAGACTTTTTTGTGTCTGAAATATCTGATTTTTCATATGAAGAAAACGATGTGATTGACAAAAGCAAAAAATATTTGATGGTCGAATTGACAAAAACCAATTGGGATACGAATCATTTTTTAAAGGCATATTCAAACGCTCTGGGGATTAGTCATAAAAGGCTGACTTATGCCGGCACAAAGGATAAAAAAGCCGTGACGGTGCAAAAAATGAGCTTGTACGATGTCACAAAAGAGGACGTCGAAAAAGTTCATTTGAAGGATATTTCGGTTCGTGTTTTGGGACGCTCTCAAAAACCGATCGGGCTTGGGGATTTGCAGGGCAATGATTTTAAAATCGTGATTCGAAACATCGGCATGACGCTTGAAGAAACGCAAAAAATTGCCGATGAGACGACGGCTGAAATTCAAAAAGCCGGCGGCGTTCCGAATTTTTTTGGGATTCAGAGGTTTGGGTCCATTCGTCCGGTCACACACCATGTCGGTGCTGATATTTTAGAAGGCGATTTGGAAAAAGCGTTTATGAGATACGTTTCCGAGGTATGCGCAGATGAGCCAAATGAAACAAAAGAGATTCGCCGATACTTTGGCGAAACAAAAGATTACAAAGGCACCGTTTCAAAACTTCCTGATTATTTGGGACATGAAAAAGCGCTTTTGAATCACATCATCGCCCACCCCGATGATTTTAAAGGCGCTTTCATGGTTTTGCCCAAAAACCTTTATATTATGTTTATTCATGCCTATCAGTCGTGGCTGTTTAACGCCATAATTTGCGAAAGAATCAAATGCGGCTTATCCCTGAATCATGCCGTTGCCGGTGATATCGTTTGTTATCGAAACAAAG
>WRNK01000150.1 GCA_009776675.1 Methanimicrococcus sp. | reverse complement strand
TTTTTTTCTATTCATTTGCTTATTTTTTTTCTATTTCATTTGTTTGTTTCTTTTTTATTTTTGTGTTTTCCGATTATTTTTGTGTTTTCCGATTATTTTTTGTATGAATGGTAAACTTAAAGATGGCTTGATCCTTCTATTTTTTGAAGGGACAAAAATTAAAACGCTTTTTTTAAATTTGGATAACACGAAATATATTTAAGAGAAGGAACTGTTTGTTCGATGTAAATTTGAAATCATAAATTTTAAATCAAACACATGTATCTGCTTTTTAAAAAGAATCGGATATCAAAATGAGGATAGAAAATGCTGCAAGAAATTCCGGAGAAATACGACACCAAAGAGGTTGAAAAGAAAATCAGCCAATTTTGGCAGGAAACGGATGCTTATCGAAAAACGCGCGAAAGCCGCAAACTTGGGAAAAAGTTTTTCTTCGTAGACGGTCCGCCGTACACGACCGGACACATTCATTTGGGAACGGCTTGGAATAAGGTTTTAAAAGACTCGGTCTTGCGATACCGCTCGATGAATAACGACTGTGTCTCTGACACGCCCGGATGGGACATGCACGGTCTGCCGATTGAAGTTAAAGTGGAAGAAAAACTCGGTTTTAAAAGCAAAAAAGATATTGAAACATTTGGCGTCGATAATTTTATTCAGGAATGCAAGTCTTTTGCAATCGAAAAGAAAGGGGACATGACCAAACAATTTCAGACGCTTGGTGTTTGGATGGATTGGGACAATCCTTACATGACATTAAAAGATGAATACATCGAGGCTGCATGGTGGGTCATTCAAAAAGCTTATGAGAAAGAGTTATTGGAAGAGGGAAAGCGTGTCGTCAATTGGTGCCCGCGCTGTGAAACAGCCATCGCCGACTCGGAAGTCGAATACATGGATCGTGAAGACCCGTCCATTTATGTCAAATTCCCGATTAAAAATGAAAATAAAAGTGAAAAAGACACATTCATTGTGATTTGGACCACTACACCTTGGACACTGCCATCCAACGTTGCCGTTGCCGTTCATCCCGATTATGAATATGCTGTCGTTGAAGCTGTCAATCCGGAAGGAAAACAGGAAAAACTGATCATTGCCAAAGAAACCGTGCCGATCGTCATGAAACGCGGGAAATATTCATCGCATGTGATTGTAGAAACAAAATCCGGCGCCGATCTTGTCGGACTCGAATACACAAGTCCCTTAGCTGAAGAAGTCCCAAAGCAATCCGAAATGGCGCATGCTGTCTATCCGGCAGATTATGTCACCCTTGACAACACCGGCTGTGTTCATATTGCCCCCGGACATGGTTTAGATGACTTTTATGTCGGCGTTAAATTCAAACTGCCGATTTTTTGCCCTGTCGGCTCAAACGGCGCCTTCACCAAAGATGCCGGAAAGTATGCCGGCATGAATATTCGTGACGCAAATGCCGTTATCATTGATGATTTGAAAGCCACCGGCGCCCTTCTTTCGCAAGGTAAAGTCGATCACAGATACGGCCATTGCTGGCGCTGTAAAACTCCGATTATCTTTTTAGCCACCGAACAGTGGTTTTTGGATGTCGTCAAAATCAAAAACGACATGATCGACGCCATCGACGATGAGATTAAATGGTACCCCGAATGGGCAGGATCTTCCCGATTCAAAGACTGGGTCTCTGACGCCCGCGACTGGTGCATTTCCCGCCAAAGATACTGGGGAATTCCCATCCCGATTTGGACATGCGCTGACTGTCACAGCCGCACCGTAGTCGGTACAAAACAAGAATTAATCACCAAAGCCAAACTGACCGGAGACATCGAACTCCACCGCCCGTATGTGGATGACGTAAAGCTGGATTGCGCCTGCGGCGGCAAGATGACTCGAACAAAAGACGTCTTTGACGTTTGGTTTGATTCTGCCGTTGCCTCCTTTGCAACCCTTGGCTTTCCGCAAAAAACCGACCGATTCAATGAGTTATGGCCCGCCGACTTTATCGCCGAAGGACACGACCAAACCCGCGGCTGGTTCTATTCCCAACTCGGCGCATCCGTGGCATCCGTCGGAAAAACGCCTTACAAAAGCGTTTTAATGCATGGCTTTACACTCGACAAAGAAAACAAAAAGATGTCAAAGAGCCTTGGAAATGTTGTGACACCTGAGGAGGTGACTCAAAAATTCGGCGCCGATGTTTTGCGCGTCTATACACTCTCTTCCGGCGCCCCATGGGATGATTTAAAATTCATCTGGGAAGATGTCGGAAACGTCAGCCGCAACATCAATATTTTATGGAACGTCTATAAATTCCCGCTCCCATACATGATTTTAGACAACTTTGACCCGACCCTCCACCCGGTGCAGTCGCTCACAAAACACATGCGTGCCGAAGACAAATGGATTTTATCCAAACTCCAAACCACTGTCGCTGAAATGACATCTGCCATGGATGATAAAATGATTCATAAAGCCGTTCGCGGTATGTTTGATTTCATTTTGGAAGACTTGTCCCGCTGGTACATCCAGCTCATTCGCCCAAGAACATGGACAGAAGCAGACGACCCCGACAAATTGGCAGTTTACGGCGTGCTTTATGAAGTTTATGTGACACTGACAAGTTTAATGGCGCCATTCATGCCGTTTTTGGCAGAAGAAATGTACCAAAACCTGGAAGTTCAGGTCAATCCAAACGCCAAATTATCTGTTCATATGACAGACTGGCCAACAGTTAAGGAAGAATTCCTCGACAAAGAATTGGAAGAGCATATGGACATCGTCAGAAATGTTGTAGAAGCCTCTTCAAACGCCCGCCAAAAAGCCGGACGCAAGTTAAGATGGCCAATTTCAAGAATCATTGTTCTCCCTGAAAATGAAGCCGTTTCTGTGGCTTTAAAACGCCTTCGTGATGTCTTGCTTGAACAAACCAATTCCAAAGATGTTCAAGTTTTGGCTGTCGGTGAGTCTTGGAATGAACTTGATGTTCAAATGACGCCCAACCAAAGCGTTCTTGGTCCTGCTTTCAAGCAAAACGCCAAAAAGGTTGCAGAAGCCCTCACCGAAGCCAGCGCCAAATCTCTCAAAGACGCTTTTGACTGCGTTGAAGAGATGGAACTCTCCCTCGAAGACGGCACAACCGTCATCGTTACCCCCAATATGGTCACCTTTGAAGAATCCATCCCCCAAGGAATTGCAGGAAGCGATTCAAACAGCGGTACCGTCTACGTTGACGCCCGCCTCACAAAAGAATTAGAAACCGAAGGATACACCCGTGAAGTGATCCGCCGTATTCAGGACATGAGAAAAGAAGCCGATCTTGCCGTAGATGCCCACATTCATGCCGACATCCAAATCGAAGACAACCGCGTGTCTGAGTTACTCAAAGACACGACAAAAACAATTGCATCAGAAGTACGCGCAGATCAACTCAATTTAAACAAAGGAGCAGAAACCATTTCAGGCGAATTGGTTAAAGAGTGGGATATCGAAGGCATCAAAGTGGTTATCGGTATTTCGGAAAAGAAGAACTGATTAGAAAAAAATCGAAACATCAATTTAAATCGCATCAATAAAAACGGGGGTACCGTTTTCCCAAAATCAACAAACACTTTTTAGGAAAAACGTACCCCATCTTTTAACAGATTCGAGAGAAACAATGTTTCGGATAAACAAAGCAAAAACAAAATCCTAAAAACCTTTTTTCCAAAAACAAAATCAAATTTCAATAACTCTTTCTACCAAAAACAAAACCAAATTTCAATAACCCTTTCTACCAAAAACATCCAAACCCCCTCAAATTTTGTTTTCAGTAGCGTAGCGGATGAAAGCAAAATTTGAGCGTTTTCAAAAAA
>WRNK01000149.1 GCA_009776675.1 Methanimicrococcus sp. | reverse complement strand
ATTTCGTTTGAAAAAAGCGTTGTCGGCTACCGCAAAAAACATGTATCCTACGAAGACATCGGCGGGCTTGGAGATAAACTGGTTGAAATTCGAGAAGCGATTGAACTTCCCATGAAGCAGCCGAAATTATTTAAAAAATTGAAAATCAGCCCCCCAAAAGGACTTATTTTGTACGGCATCCCGGGGACCGGAAAAACGATGATCGCTCGCGCTGTTGCTGATGAAATCGGCGCAAATTTCTATTATATTGCCGGTCCTGAAATTATGAAAGGCGGCTACGGTCAAAGCGAAGAATGGATTCGAAATTTATTCGCCGACGCCGCGAAAAATGCACCGTCAATTATTTTTATTGATGAAATTGATTCCATCGCCGCAAAAAGAGAAGAATCAGGAGAAGTCGAGCGCCGAATTGTCTCACAACTCCTCACAGTCATGGACGGCATGATGGATACCGCACAGGTTTTTGTGATTGCCGCAACCAACCGGATTCATTCCCTTGATCCCGCGCTGCGCCGCCCGGGCAGATTTGATCGGGAAATTGAAATCGGCACGCCGGATGCTGCCGGTCGAGAAGAGATCATTCAAATTCATGCCCGTGCGATGCCTTTGGAAGGCTATCCGAAAATGAAACGGCTGGAAGCCGCTTTTCGAAAAGCCAAAGAAGAGAAAAAAGACGCTGATGCACTGGATGAAGAAGCGCAAACCGAGCAGACACAAATTGCCGATCTGACAAAAAAATTGGCGGCTGCAAAAGAACAATATGAATTGAATGCCAAAACGCTGTTTAAAGAATTGGCGTCCAAAACACAAGGTTATGTCGGCGCCGATTTGGCTGCACTTTGTCGGGAAGCCGCCTTAAACGCTGTCAAAAGAATCGCACCAACCGTTGATTTAGATGAAAATTTGAGTGACGAAATTTTAGAAACGCTTGTCGTCACAAACAAAGACTTTGACCGCGCCTTGAAAAACAGTGAGCCATCAGCCCTTCGAGAAATTTTTGTTGAAATTCCGGAAGTGTCTTGGGAAGATATCGGCGGCTTAGAAAACGTAAAGCAGCAAATTATTGAAACCGTGGAATGGCCGCTTAAGTATCCTGAAAAATTCCAAAAATTCGGAATTGAGCCGCCCTCCGGAATTTTGCTTTACGGTCCCCCGGGAACCGGAAAAACCATGCTGGCTCAGGCAATCGCACATGAATCGGATGCCAGTTTTATCAGCATCAAAAGCACGGAATTGCTTCAAAAATGGGTCGGTGACTCTGAAAAAGCCGTCAAGGAAATTTTCAGAAAAGCCAAACAAGCCTCTCCGACAATCATTTTCTTTGACGAAATCGACGCTTTTGGAACGATACGCGAAAGCAGCTCCATTGGAACACGTTCAGTTGCAGAAAGCGCTCTAAATCAAATGCTTGTTGAAATGGACGGCATTGAACGCCTCAAAGATGTTTTCATCATCGCCGCAACAAATCGCCCGGATATACTGGATCCTGCTTTGATTCGCCCCGGCCGGTTAGACCGATTGGTTTATGTCGGCGCGCCTGATTTTGCAGGCCGAAAAGCTGTCTTTGAAATTTATCTGAAAAACACACCGATTGCCGAGGACGTCCGCATTGGAGATTTGGCAGAAATCACGGAAAGATACACAGGAGCCGATATTGAAGCCGTCTGCCGCGAAGCCGTCATGATTGCGCTTCGTGAAGATATCGACGCGAAAGCGATCACGTTTGCTCATTTTGAAAAAGCGCTGGAAGAAATTAGACCCACCATCGGCGAAGATCTCAATGAACAATATGAGAAAATGGCGGACTACATCAAACAAAAAGACAGACATGATGACGATTATTTCATGGCGTACAGATAAAATGAAATAAAATAAAACCGACGATCCGAAAAGAACGCTATGAATGAAAATGTATATAAAATAAAAGGGATTTTAATACAAGTAAGAATGAACAATTCCCAACTTTCACATAAACATATAACCATCCATTCAAAGAGGAAAAGACAATGAAATACCATGCAAAGCGCCTTCTTGACAACAAGAAAATCATGTTAACAGACGCCAAAGAACTCGGAACATTAGAAGACATCTATATCAATGCCAAAACCGGAAACATTACCGATTTGGTGATTTGTCCAAGCGAGGGCGTTGATACCTCAAAATACAGAAAAGAAGAAGACAATATATTAGTCCCGTTCAGTGCCGTCAGCGCCGTAAAAGACTACATCATTGTCGACAAAGACAAAGCAAAAGCCATGATGATGAGATAATCATCATTCATTTTTCTTTTTGTTTTTTTATTTTGTTTAATTTTGTTTGTTCCTTTTCAAAAACGATCTCTTTTTTATTATTCATTTGAGCTGCCGATTTAACAGCAGCGGTCGCCATAAAAATTTACCTACATAAAAAATAAAGAGGATTGGAGTTAAAAAAGCTAAATTTTCAAAAACGAACGACGTAAAAACAATTAAAATGATTCAAACGGACAGATTAATATAGATTTAAGCATTATTAGCTTTCAGATTATCCATGGCGAAAAATCCGGCTGGTCCGTTAAAAAATCATATTTTAAATTTCAAAAGCTGCTTCCATGGCGGATTGATTAAAGAAAACGCCGAAAAATACGGGCTCTGTGAAGAAGACATCCTTGATTTCAGCGCCAATTTAAATCCGTTCAAAACGCCTTTTGACCATCCCGAATACGGTTTAGATTTTTTGAAATTGGCAAAAGAAGCCTATTTTGATTCATACAACTATCCCGATAATCGCTATATTGAATTTAGAAAAGCGGCCGCATTTTTCTTAAATACAGATGGAGTGGATGAAAAAAATATCATCCCCGGAAACGGTTCCACCGAAATCATTCGCTTATTCTGCCAATGCGTTTTAAACGCCGGCGACAAGGTTATCATTCCTTGCCCGACGTTTGGCGAATATGAAATTCAATGCCGGATTCAAGATGCAGAAATTGTTTCAATCCCGATGGAAAAAATTGAAACAATCACCGAACAAGAACTCGCAAGCATTGGCGCTAAAATTTTGTTTGTTTGCAACCCAAACAATCCGACCGCTGTTCTTCTCCAAAAAGAAAACTTGGAGATATTGGCTGAAAAATGCCAAAAAACAGGAACGGTTTTATTTGTCGATGAAGCTTTCATTGAACTTGCCGACCCCGACCAAAGCATCTGTGATTTGGCTGCCGCCAACAAATATGTATTTGTCATGCGCTCTTTGACAAAATGCTTTTCAATCCCCGGCATTCGCCTTGGCTTTGGAGTCGCGCACAGCGAAATTGCGGAAGCATTAAATCATGCGCGATTGGCATGGAACATCAGCCCGCTTCAAGAAAAAGTCGCTGTCGCTTTATTGTCGATGAAAGGCGGCGTCAACAGTGACTACTTGAAAAAATCCAGAGAATTAATCCTAAAAGAAGCCGCATTTTTAAAACAAGAACTATCCAAAATTTGGGGTTTTGAACCGGGCGTCGCCACAACCAACTTTTTGCTTATCGACATCAGCAAACGAACCGTCAAATCAACAGAACTTGTCGAGCGTTTTGCAAAACACGGCATCCTCATTCGAAATTGCGTTTCGTTTGCAGGACTTGGCGAAAACTATGTCCGAATCGCCGTCAGAGTCCGCTCTGAAAATGAAAGATTTATCCAAACCGTTTCAGAAGTTTTTAACGACTGGGCAAAAGATTTTGCAAGCAATGAACTGAAATCCGCCTTAGACACCCACAGAAGCGGGCTTGTGCAAAACAAGCGCGAAACGTGTGAATACTATCCCTGCCATTTTGAAGGACAAGACTGTACATTCTGCTATTGCCCCTTTTATCCATGCAAAGACGAACGCAG
>WRNK01000148.1 GCA_009776675.1 Methanimicrococcus sp. | reverse complement strand
AATGTACCGTCATCCAAGCTGCCGGTACCGCCTCCAATGCCTATTGAACCGTACCAGCCGTCTGCTGCTTTAACAACGCCGCCGTTTATTTCGACTGTGCCGCCATCATTGCCGTTGTTGCCGCCAATGCCTGCACTGTACCAGCCGCCGTTTGCTGTCAAACTGCCTGCACCATCTATTTTAAGCGCCGCACCTGTGGTTTGTATACCCGCTTGATTATCTCCGGCGTAGAGGAAGTTGTCACCCTTAAGAATGAGGGCCACATCCGCACCTGTATTGAGCAAAAAAGGAGAAGTAGAAAAATTTCTTGTATCAATCGTTACATTGTCAAGAGTAATATTTACCTCTGCATTTGACTCAACCACAATGCACCGCCCGTTATCCACTGCACCTGTAATTATAATATCTGCACCATCTCCAATGGTGAGTACCGTACCGTCAAAACTCCAGTCCGAATCGCTTTCGCCGCCCACTGCGGTTTCAATATTGAAATCGGAGGCAGCTGTTGCTGCTCCACATAACGCTAAAAACAGAATTATTGCAAATGCAAATAAAAGAACTCTTTTGATGACCATTTCCATAACCTCACACCACTATGCTATCAATATGGCATATAATATCAATAAGAAATTAATGTTATAAAAGATCATGCTAAAACAATTTAGATACTTAAAATAGTAGAGCGCATGACAATATGTAGTATCATATGATAATCTATAAGCAGCCTTTTAGGATTGTAAAAAAGTTGAATGAAGTTCAACGATTTGCTGACAGCAAGCCTCATGTTTTTTTAATTTGACCACAAACGACTTACAATCACTGTACAGACAGGCTCAAAAAAATTATTTTTTCAAAAATCTGCTGCCGCCGCCTTTGTTCATGTAATAGATGTATCCGAAAATCGAAAGAACCATACAGGCGACCGTGATATAAATCAACAGATTGTTTTGGATATAAATGCCGTAATAAAGAACAGCAACCATCACTGTCGCAACCAGCAGGAAACGGCCCATCGATTGACAGAGCGCTTTTTCATCATATTTTTCTTTTTGGGCTTTGGGGAGGGTATTGTATCCTGCAATCAAAAAACCGCCGCGTCCGGTCAAAAAGTATAAGGACAGGACAAGAAAAACGGCAACCATCAAAATACCGAATACAACAGTATAGCTTATCATTCTTCAGTGTCTCCACCGCGATTGTCCAAATCGTTTTCATCGGCGAATTTGATTAAAGCTTCACCCAAAATGCGGGCATGCTTGGGATTGAGGTTAAAGCGGGATCTTTTTTTACCGGCACGCTCTTTTGAAATTTCAACATATTCTTTGTCAAAACGCTCGCTTCTTTCCAGAGAAATTGCCATATACCAGCCGCCGCCCATTTTAATTTCAGCGTAAGCGGTCGGTATGCCGTCATCAATATCTGCAACAGCTTCTTCAATATTTTCTTTTTTTGCCATAATAATTTTCCTTTCTTGTTTATTCTTTTTTTATTCTTTTTTATTCTTTTTTATTCTTTTTTTATTCCGAACAATAAATCATTCCTTATTATTTGACCTTTTGTGCCTGAAATCCCAATCATTTGCTTTGCGCACTTTTTGGAGATAATTCGGGTCGTAAAGAACATGAGAATCTCTTTTTTCTCTCAATACCGGCTCTTTTCGCATCTTTTTCCAAATCATTTTGAGCGGCTCTTTGTGGATATTGCCGTAAGCCATTGGAATATATGGGTCCGCCCAAACATCGCCTTCTGTCGTTACATGAAGCCAGCGCCTCCCCGCAAGTGTTCCAAACATATCCCCTTCAAAAACAGTGTTGGCAAAAATGCGCGGGCTGTTTTCGCTTGAAGCATTCACACGCTTGTAAAAGTCGCGGATTTTTTTGCGTCCGGAATCTCCCATTTGCCTTTCGCCTTCAAGTGTCGGGACACTCTCCCAAATTGAAAATTCATGAACACCCAATTCTTTGGCAAGCTTCCAAAGTTTTTCCATTTCTTCAATCCTGCTGTCATCCAAATGTGTTGCCAATGTCACCAACAATCCGGCGTCAAGACCATAGGAAATGGCAGCAATTGCTTTTTCATAAGCTCCCTCAATGCCTCTTTTTTGATCATGGACAAGAGGGTCGGTTGAATAGAGACTGACAAGAAGCGTTTGAAGGCCGGCTTCTTTTAATGCCAGCGCCTTTTCGGGCGTCAAATCAAGCCCCCAAGTATAAGCCATGACAGATGCCTTTGTCTTGTCAACATAACGCACATAATCCACGATTTTTTCATTCATCATCGGGTCGCCTTCCGTAAATGTAATCACGACGGCACCCATCTCCAGTGCCTGATCAATTGCCTTTTTAATTTGTTCTTCGGAAGGATCGGAATAATCCGGTTTTTCAATACCATGTAAATTGGCATATCTTTTAAAATTCGGATTGTTCCGGCGAACAACTTCTATCGAAACCGTTTCAGGAATGAAGCTGCCAAAAGAAATTTTAATTTCATCACGAATTAAACGCTTAAAAACGGGACTTGGAATCGGGGGAAGCCATGTGGATGGATAAACGGCATCTTCCGTGACATTTGCAGGCTTTTCTGAAGATAACGGTGCGTTCATCGCAAACAAAACCGGCTTGACAATGAATCGGAGAATGCCCTTTCCTTTCAATTGGATTTTCCCATCCTCGTTTTTAATCACATCAATGTCCAGTCCGGGCATTTGAAACACGCAAATTTCATTTGATTTTGGCATTTGACTCCCTTTCTCTTGAAAAATCAATAAAAACCAATAAAAAATTAAAATTTAAAAAAGTAAAAACCGAAAAAGAATAAAATCAACACACGTTGATTTCTCAGGCTTTTTCAGCAAACGCTAAAAATCCTGATATCTTTTTGATTTTCACCTTTAAAACTTGTCCTTTGATGGTGCCCGGAACAAATATTGTAAATTTATCAAATTTCGCAATGCCGTCTCCCTTGGAGCCAACCGATTCGATTTGAATTTCGTAAGTATTTCCTTCTTCCAGTGTCGTGGCCGCTTTTACAGTGGTTGTTTGTCTTTTCTTGACAGGGCGGTGGGCGCCGCAGGCTGCACATTGCAAAATAAGTACACGATCCATCTTTCCAAGCGTTGTATCCGGACGGTTGCATTCGGAACACATCACATATTCCTCAATGTATTGCTCAACATTTGCATCCATCTGGTCCCGAGTGAACCTCCCTTGAAAAATGGCACGTCCGCCTTCAATTTTTCCGGCTGTTCCAAGTTCCCGTGTTAAATATTTCATCACGTGGTCCGGCTCTCTTCGAAGAACGCCGACAATATTTGAGAAATTATCCAAAACCGTGGTTTTGCCTTCCGAAAAAATCTTCGCTTCCGGAACGATAAAACGTTCATCCGTTGTTTTTTCATCAGGAAGCTGTTCTACAGCCCGATTTAAAAGTTTTTCATAAGAATCCATATGTTTTCCCCCTCAGAAGATTTAACTGAAACCCAGTAAGATTTGAAAGTATAATATTGCTTTTGTAAAAGCGAAATGTTATAAAAGGTTTAGCCGAAAAAAAATGAAAATAAAAAACAAAACAAAAAAACAAAAATGAAAAAACAAAAAAAATGAAAATGAAAAAAACAAAAATGAAAAAGGGAACCACTTTTTCAAGCGGTTCTGATTTCAATTTCTAAATTTTCCTTCATTTTACTTCTTAAAGTACTTCATATATGCAAAAGCGATAAGCAAGGCAAGAAGTACCAAAAGAATCAACCCGGCAATAATCAGAAGGATTCTGTTATTATTGCTTTCATTAATCTTGTAGAGAGGAAGCGTCAACTCGTACGTTTCATCACTATTTTGTGTGAGTCCGTCAATTTGCCGGATT
>WRNK01000147.1 GCA_009776675.1 Methanimicrococcus sp. | reverse complement strand
TCACTTCCGCAATATGCGCAATTTCAACCAATTCGGAAACGGGGAGATCAAGTTTTAAAGAGTGATTGATGGCAAAAACCGTACTTAATGTACCGGCCGCTGACATTCCAAATCCGCTGCCAACCGGCAAATTCGACATTTCTTGAATTTCAAAATGAAACTGTGCACCATACTTTTTTTCGGCAATTTCAGAAATCATTGAAACCGCTGAAAAAACAGTCGAACAAGAACTGATTTGACCATTCAGCTTCAAAACGGACACCCCACTACCTTTAAAAGGCGTCACAAAAGAACGAATCCCTTTATCTAAAACGATTCCGGCACCGACAGATCCCTTTTGATGGGGATCATCATGATTGCAAATTTTAAAAAAACCTGTTATGTGTCCGGGTGAAAATGCAGCCGCCGACTTAAAAAAAATATCAGACATAATTAATTCCTTTTTTTGAAAATACGCCCTTTCACTTGAGTCGGCTTGTGATAAATATTGGATTTCGTCTTTTTTTGAGAGTCAACATCGTGATTCGTTTCTTTTTTAAAACTTGGAACCGATGTTGTGGAAACAAAAGTATTTGCCTCATCCTTTGAAATGGTGGGTTCTTTTTCTAAATCATCTACAGGTGACATTTTTTCAACCGTTTCCGGACAAATCAAATCAAACAGTTCAACCGCAATTTTTTCTTTGGAGCCGGAAAGAGAAATAATAGTATTCAGATCATGATTTTTCAAATAATTTTTCGTCACGACATAAACATCATTTTCTGCCGTTCCCATTCCCTTTTCTAAAACATCGTTTGCAACAACCATATCTGCAATTTTATCTTCAATTTTAGAAGCGGCAGACTCAATAAGAGATTCAAAGGAGACATCCGTTTCGGCTTTGTAAGCTATAATAAAAAGATTAGGATCTGTATAGCGCGCTTCTTCGATCAATTTTTTTGTCGGGCGAAGCGTCAACGAAAGGGAAGTTGACCCCGACTTTATTTTAGAACCACTTTTTTCCGCCGTATAATCAGAAATAGCCGCAGCGCTGATCAAGATATTTTTCCCGCCCGCGGAAACATCTGCGAATGTTATTTTTTCCAAAACGGCCTCTGTCATTTCGCCGGCACTTTCAACATAAACATCATGAAAATGCGGCAAATGCAAAAACGGTGAACCATTTCGATGGAATAAATAAACTTCAGCTCCCCTCACATAAGCTTCTTTAGCAAGTGCCGCCCCCGTTTTTCCCGAAGCGCGGTTGGTCAAAAGCCGGATCGGATCAATAGATTCGGCTGTGGCTCCGGATGTGATAAAAACAGACCGACCAAAGAGAGATTGATCTCCAAGCATGCGGCAAACCCGAAGAACAATTTCATCATTGTCGGCAATTTTTGCAATACCTTCAACGATTCGAGGAGCGACAACATCAATCCCCCACGACTCCAAAGTTTTCAAATTTTCCAAAACCTGAGGATGACGGTACATCGAATCATGCATTGCCGGAACAATCATTACCTTTTTCCCTTCGCCAATCGCGGTTGTCGCAAATGTTGTAACAGATGTGTCATCAATGCCCATTGCAATTTTAGAAATTGTATTCGCCGTAGAGGGTGCAATTAAGAATAAATCTGCAATGCCTTTAGAGCCGAAAAACTCAACATGTTCCACTTTTCCGGTAATTTTTGTAATAACGGAGTGCCCGGTTGCATAATGAAGCGCATTTTCATGAATAATTTGAAGCGCAGAATCTGTTGCTACAGCATAAACATTTGCACCGTAACGAATCAGTTCGCGTGCTAAAGTCACTGTTTGAACCGCCGCAATGCTGCCGGTAACACCCAAAACAATTGTTTTGCCGCTAAGTGCCTTGCTTTTGCTTTCTTGAATCCAAAGTGTCGGATGAACAGAATAGGGATCCGAATTTTCTTTTTCCATCATTTTTACAATCCGCTTAATAAATTGAAATAAAATAAACAATGATTTTTTTAATATTTTTTTACTAAATAACATTAATCATAAATACATCTAACCCGTTCAGACCGAAAGTAATCAGAAACGAAAAAATAAAATACAAAAACAAAATAAAAAACAAGAAATAAAATATACTGTGGGTGAATTATGGCACGAAATCAAAAGGATTTTTATTATCATCAAGCTCAAAAGGAGGGATACCGCTCTCGAGCGTCTTATAAATTAAAACAGATTCAAGAACGTGAAAATGTTATAAAGCGCGGAGACACGGTTGTTGATTTAGGTGCTGCGCCCGGCGGCTGGCTTCAGGTTGCCAAAGAATTGTCCGGCGGCAGAATTTTAGGCGTTGATCTTCAAAAAATTGATGAGATTGATCGGGTCACAACGATTCGCGGCGACATTACGTCCGATTCAACGATTGAAAAAATATTGGAATTTGCGGGAAAAGGCGGCGTTGATGTTGTCTTGTGTGATGCAGCACCAAACTTAACCGGAAACTGGGCACTAGATCACGCCCGCGGAATTGAACTTAATCGCGCAGCTTTTGAATGTGCCAAAAAAATATTGAAAGCGAAAGGCGTTTTCGTTGTCAAAGTCTTCCAAGGCGATATGTTTAAACAATTTTTTGATGATGTCGGCTCTGAATTTGTTCATGTCAAAGCGTATGCTCCGCAAGCTTCTCGTTCCACCAGCGCTGAAATCTACATTATCGCTAAAAAATTTCTAACCGCCCCGATTCGAAAAAACCAATTTTATGCGGTTGAAATTGTAGAAACAGGAACAAACGGAGACGGAATTGCATATATTGATGAGTTCGTTGTTTTTGTAAAAGAAGCGGTTGTGGGCGATATTGTAAAAATCAAGATTCGGGATGTTAAACCAAATTTTGCATTCGCCGATGTTGAAGAAAAATTAGAGAGAGTGCCTGAAAACCCGAGATACGACAATCCGGTTCAGGTCAGAAAACAAATACCCTTATCTGCCGATTATGATAGGGACAATTATAAACCGCCTGCTGAAACTGCCAGAGACAATATGCGAAAGCCCGTCGATAAAGAAGAAAGTAAAGAAGAAGATAAAGAAGAAATTGAAGAAGAAAGTAAAAAAGAAAGAAATCATTAAATAAAACAAAAACAGAGAGACAATCATTAAAAATAAAAAAGTGATTTAAAATGATTGATCTTCACACCCACACTCTTTTCAGCGACGGAGTCCTCATCCCAAGCGAACATGTCCGACGTGCCGTTGTTCTTGGTTATTCTGCAATTGCCATGACGGATCATGCTGATTTTACAAATTTTGAATACATTATTTCATCCCTTCAAAAAGCCAAATATTTGGAAAAGGATTGGGATATTGATGTTTTTGCAGGCATTGAAATTACCCATGTGCCGCCTTCAAAAATTGACGTTTTGGCTCAAAAAGCAAAAGAAGCCGGTGCGGATATTGTTGTCGTTCACGGCGAGACAATGGTTGAGCCTGTCGCGCCCGGAACCAATAAAGCTGCCATTGATTCGGAATATGTCGATATTTTGGCACACCCCGGATTTTTAACACTTGAAGAAGCACAAGCCGCTAAAAAGACAAACACATATATTGAAATCACAGCTCGAAGCGGCCATAACAGGACAAACGGTCACGTCGCCAAATTGGCAACGCAAACACAAGCCAAACTCATTTGCAACACCGACGCGCATAAACCCGAGGACATGATTACAAAAGAAACGGCTGCTAAAATTTTGAAAGGCGCAGGATTGACTGAAGAACAAACGCAGCAGGCTTTTTTAAATTCGATGGAAATTGTAAAAAAGATAAAATCATAATTGAGATCGCAAAACCAATAAAATTTTAAAAAAGATGGATAATTTTAAAAAAGTCAGAAGGTAAAGATGAACGAAAATGAATTATTTTCCACAGACGGAAGAATTGACGGAACGACTTATTTCTCAAAATGGGC
>WRNK01000146.1 GCA_009776675.1 Methanimicrococcus sp. | reverse complement strand
ATAAAGCGAATACGAATAATGCAAACAAAATATCAAATGCTTTTGAGGGAAAAAAGGGGCTTGTCACTTTTATCACCGGCGGAGATCCGGATATTAAAACCACCGCCAATCTTATTTTTGCCATGGAAGAGGCGGGTGCCGATGTTATTGAAATCGGGATTCCTTTTTCAGACCCGATTGCGGAAGGAATTGTCATACAGCAAGCAGACGAGCGCGCTCTTGCCGGCGGCTGTACGACGGATAAATTGTTTGATATGGTCAAAGCGGTTCGGACAAAAACAGACATACCGCTGTTGTTTATGACTTACGTCAATCCGATATTTACATACGGCAAAGATTCATTCATGTCAAAATGCAGGGAATGCGGCGTCAACGGCATTATCGTTCCCGATCTTCCGTTTGAAGAAAAGGATGAATTGGAAAATGAATGCAATCGGCATGGTATTTGTTTGATTTCGATGATTGCACCGACATCGGGGGAAAGGGCGGGAAAAATTGCGGCAGAGGCAAAAGGATTTCTTTATTGCGTCTCTTCGCTTGGCGTTACAGGGGTGAGAAGTGAAATCAATACCAACATCGATGAATTGATTCGCCATGTCAAAAAAATATCATCCGTTCCATGTGCGGTCGGATTTGGAATATCTACGCCGGAGCAGGCACAGAAGATGGCGGCGATTTCAGACGGTGTTATTGTCGGCAGTGCGATTGTTAAATTGGTTGCAGAGTTTGGCAGGGAGAGTGTTGAGCCGGTAAAAGAGTTTGTGAAGGCGTTGAAAGAGAGTATGTAAGAGCCTTATCAAGACGATCATTGTATTATTTAATCAATATCAAAACAACAATTCAACTTTTCAAAACCGGATTTATTTTTTAGAAAAAGGGGTTTTGTTTTTTTGTTTTTTTGTTTTTTAAAAACCGATAAGAATACTACAATATTTGGTATTCTCATCACGACTTTTTATTTTTTCAAGAAAAAGATAAAATCTTTTCCTCTTCTTTTTCCTTATCAGATGTTCTTTTGATTATTGTCATATACAACACCCCGTTTATTTATAGAAATATTTTTAGTTTATTCATACATTCTTTATATTTTAAATATTCATTTTTTTAAAAAGAAAATAAATAATAATAAAAATATAACAAAGCCTCATTTATGAAATAGAAATGAGCACAAAATTAATGAAAAAAAGGAAAAAAGAAAAATTGAAAAAAGGAAAATTAGAAAAACAAAATTGAAAAAAAAGAAAAATTGGAAAAACAAAAAAAATAAAATGAATCCTTAATCGGATTCAATTCTTGGCGCCAACAAGAAGGTGACGCGACATGTTGTCGGTGCAATGTCGAACTCAATTAAAATGGGGAAATCACAGCCGATGGAGAGGGATACTTCGTTGGCTTTTCCGGCGGACTTGATGATGTCTAACAAATAATCTAATGAAAAGAGGGAATTTGCTTCGCCGGCTTTCAAATCAATTAATTGGTCGGTGCCCATCTCTAAACGGACTTGATCGGTGTCGCCTCTGGCTTCCATGAAAAATGTGTTTCCAAAAACGCCAAGGGTCATGTGATCGCTGATTTTTTCGGCGGCTTTGACGGCGCGCTTTAAATCTTGTCCGTTCATTAAAACGCGTGCAGGGAGATCAAGTTGTGGGACGCGGGGTTCGGAACGGATGGTGGACGGGTCTAAGAGGGATAAGGTGTAAGAAAGACCGCCGAATTTTAAATGAAGCTTTTGTGTGCTGTCCTCAAGTTCCATGTCAACCAATGTTTTTTTCTCAACAATGCCGAGAATGTCATCGAGTTTGTTCAGATCAATGCCGACTTCGGTTTCGTTGGCTTGATAACTGTCAAAAGCTTCAGATTTTAAATTGAAAATAACCATCGCCACGTTGGCGGCATCAACGGCTTTAACGGAAATGCCGTCGGATTTTATTTTTAAACGAACCTCACTGACAATAACGGAAAGTGCGGTAATGGAATCTCTCAAAAGATCAATATCAATAGAAGCTTTAAGCATAATTATACCCCTTTTTGTGTTATAAAATTTGAACTGTACTCAGTATTAATGATTACGAATATAAATATTTAATATCTGTTTCAAATACGATTATTTAAAACCCGACCCTTCGGGTCAATCGAGTCAAAACATAAAAAATCAATAATTCAAATAATTATGTGCACGGTGAAAAAATATGAATTTAATCATATTCGCGCCATGTATATGCACATTTTGTACATTTGAAGAAACGTGTTTCGGACTCGTCTGCCGAACGTAATTGTCTGAGCCACCAATAAGCTGTTTTGTTTTTACACTCAGGGCACATAATTTCAGTTGTCGGAAGACCTTCTTGGATGTCGCCTTCCAAAATAACAACATCTCGATCTTCAATTTCCTTTTTTGAAACAAACTGTTCTGTTGGTGTCATATCTGTTGTATAATTACATTTTTTACATTTGTAAACTTTGCCGGAAGGCATCATCATGCTTTTACATTTAGGACAAAATTGCATCTTTATCACGATTAAAATGAATGAGATTTTTTTAAACTGTTTTGTTTTGAAAAAAACCGACATGAGGGTATAAATCAAAAAAAAAACAGTTAAAGAAACATTTTTTAAATTATTTTTAAAATGAATTACCTTACTATGTTCTTCTGGGTCTTAATGGTTTCCATTCTTTTCTTGTTTTGAAATGAATCCTATTTTTGCCAAAAGATGGCACATTTTAATTAAATATGAATCAAGCGGGACAGAAACCATTTTATTTATGAATTGAATTCACCTACATAATCTAACGAAAATTCTAAAAATCTTTTTGTTGATTTATTCTTTACTTTCTTAGTTTAGATTTAGGTTGAAAGATAGGTGAAAAAATGTCTAAAACAGCAGCTGTTATTCGAGGAGATGGTGTGGGTCCGGAACTGGTTGAAGCCATGCTTAAGGTTTTGAAAGCTTCCGGTACAAAAGTGTCATTTAAAATGTGCGACGCCGGTGAAACGTGGTGGAAAGAACACGGAGGCAACTCTTTAATTCCGCCGGAAACATGGGATATTTTAAGAAATACAGATGCGTGTTTTAAGGGTCCGACAACAACGCCGGGGGGGATCGGATCCCCGCGCAGTGTTGCGGTATCTATGCGCCGGGAATTTGATCTTTATGCCAATGTCCGCCCGATTAAATCGGTTCCGGGCGCAGTTGGTCCTCTTGGTGAAGTGGAACACGTTTGTGTTCGCGAAGGAACGGAGGGTCTTTACATCGGCGAAGAAGTCCAACTCACCGATGATGTTGTGATCGCTGTTCGAAAAATCACAAAAACCGCTTCTCGAAAAATTGCGATTTATGCTTTTGAAGAAGCCCGCCGCAGAGGATACAAAGCGGTTGTTCCGATTCATAAAAGCAACATCTTAAAAAAGACGTGCGGCACCTTCCTTGAAGTGGTTGAGGAAGTCGCCAAAGATTATCCCGACATCGAAGTTTGGGAATATCACATTGACAACATTGTTATGCAGCTCATTAAAAATCCGCAGCTTTTTGACAAAACCGTTCTTTTATCCACCAACTTATTCATGGATGTTGTCAGCGAAGAATGTTCGGCTCTTGTCGGAAGCATCGGCATGATTTATTCCGCAAACATCGGCGACAAATATGCCATGTTTGAACCGGCACACGGATCCGCACCAAAGTATGCCGGAATGGACAAAGTCAACCCCTACGCAACGATTCTTGCAGGCGCCTGGATGTTAGATTATTTGGGCGAAAAAGAGCAATCCAAACGTATTTTTGAGGCGGCCGAAAAAGCGATCGCGGAAGGTTATGTGACTTATGACATGGGCGGCAACAAAAAATTAAGTGAAGTGGCCAACCGAATTGTTGAAATATTGAAAAAATAAAAAATTGAAAAAAATCGTTTTTCTGTTTTCA
>WRNK01000145.1 GCA_009776675.1 Methanimicrococcus sp. | reverse complement strand
GAATGGCTTGACGAAGCGCCAAACCGCCGGAAGCACAAGCCGCTTCCACACGGGTGGACGGGACATGAAGTCCTTTTGCCAAACCGGAATAATCCGCAATTAATGCACCCAAGTGTTCTTGTTCAACAAATTTGCCACCGCTCATGTTTCCAATATACATGGCGTCGATTTTTTCACCGGTAATACCGGCATCTTCAATGGCGCCGACACCGGCTTCAACGACGAGGTCTCTTAACGAGCGGTCCCAAAGTTCTCCAAAGTCTGTCGTTTTTGCACCGACAATTGCAACTTCTCTCATTTTTTCACCTCATCCAAACTTAATTTTACCTTTGTGGTGCGCATATTTGGCATATTCCAAATAAATCGGATTTGCCAGCAATTTCTGAACAGATGGTGCTTTGGAGCGGACTTCTTCAATCTTGTCTGTCACAACGATGCTGTAAGAATCAGATCCTGCGCCTGAACCATATGCTGTTGCAAAAATACGGTCACCCGGCTTTGCAATATCAAGTGTTGCCGCAAGACCCATCAAACAGGAACCGGAATAGGTGTTTCCAAGTTTTGGAACAACAAGTCCGGGCTGGATTTGTTCTTTTGTGAAACCAAGCATTTGAGCGGCTTTTTCGGGGAATTTGCCGTTGGGCTGGTGGAAAATAGCATAGTCGTAATCTTCTGCTTTTGTGCCCATTTTTTTCATTAACCCCTTGGAAGCACTTATGATGTGATTGAAGTAGCCCGGATCTCCCGTGAAACGTCCACCGTGTCCCGGATAGGGGCGGCCTTCACGTCTCCAAAAGTCAGGCGTATCGGTCGTATAGGAAAAAGTATCTTCGATGATTGCAATCAATTCCGATTCTTTGCTGCCGACAATGAAGGCAACACCACCGGCGGATGCCGTATATTCAAGAGCGTCGTTTGGAGCGCCTTGTGAAACATCGGCACCGATCGCAAGTCCCAAGTCAATCATTTTTGAGAGCGTCAGTCCCATACACACTTGAATTGCAGCAGAACCTGCTTTACATGCAAATTCAAAGTCTGCGGCGGTCATGTTGGGTGTTGCACCAACAGCTGCAGCCACAATCGTACTTGTCGGCTTTACAGCATAGGGGTGGCTTTCAGAACCGGTATAAACAGCACCAATTCTTTGTGGGTCAACACCTGCGCGTTTGAATGCATTTCTTGCAGCTTCAACGGCAATCGTGGCTGCATCTTCATCAACGTCCGGAACGGATTTTTCATAAACCTTGAGTCCGGCTTTTAAAATTTCGGCATCTCCGCCCCAAACCTTTGCAATTTCTTCGGTTTTAATTCTGTAGCGGGGAATGTAGGCACCGTAGGAAACAAGTCCAACTGTCATTTATTCACCTTTTATATATCGATTAACATGATACAAAATCATGACAATCATGTTTTGTTTATTTCAGCTGAAAGCTGTTCTGTTCAACTGTAAAATCGGTTTCAACCGGTTTTCTGAAAAATACCAAAAAGGAACGAAGAAATAGGTAAATAATTCCTTTGTGGCGCTTGAAACGTTGATTGAAAAAACGACCGATTTTACGGAGTGTTAGAGTATTACAATATGACGAAAAGAAAAGAAGGGTGAAGATCATCCTCACCCTCGATTTCTTTCTTATTTTGTTTTCTTCAAATTTCGTTTTTGTTTTTAAACCATTTCTTCTGTCTGCTTAGAGTTTACCTGACTCCTGATGTGGCTTTGAAATTTCAAAGCAATACACATCGGAGCACTTAATGCAAAAGAAGGAACGGTAGTATATAAATCTAACGAAGGTGACTTCGTTCATTGACGTAAAAAGATCGATAAAAAAACAAAAAATACGGCAGTTCATTCATAAATTAACAAATCGACAAAAAAATGACATTTCAAATGATTCAAAAATGGTGTAAAAAATGAAAATAAAAGAGAGATGAAAAATAAAAAAGAGATGAGAATAAAAGAGAGATGGTAAATGAAAAAGAGATGAAGGAAAGATGAAATGAAAAAGAAACGAAAGAGAGATGAAAAATGAAAAAGAGATGAAAGAGAAATGATAATTAAATTCCCTTGATGGAATACTGTCCGTATTTTTTCAATTCCGAAATGGCTTCATCAATATTTTTTGTTGTACAAAGCAATGGAATTCTGTCGACTTCTGCCATTTTTATTGCCATCGGATCGACTTCATCTTTAGATAGACCATGCAAAACAATGGCGCCCGGCTTTAAGTTTGTCACGCGGATGGCGACAAGCGGAGATTTTCCGGTGGACACGCGTGTAAAAATCATCGCGCGGTCGGTACTCCAACCGTATAAGCGCTGGAATTCGTAAGATGACATTTCTAAAATAGACCGCTTGCTGTCGACAACAGAAAAGCCGTAAAGCGGGCGCTCCATTCCGCGGTACAAAACATGTGCGTCCAGCAGCGAAACCAATTTTTGAAACTGAATCGGAAGTGAATATTCGTAAGTCGAATAAATAGATTCGCGAGAACTGTCAAGAGAGAGCATAGACTCATAAGCATGGATTTTTTGTCCGCCGCGCTCTGTATCAATTGCAAGCAATGATTCGACAATTTTGCTGACCATGAGAGTTCCCGGAGATTTGCGGCGACCGCTTTCATAGTCACTTATAACGGAAGGAGAAACCTGTAATGAAGTTGAAATATCGGTTTGAGAAACTTCAAAATTCAATCGCCATTTTTTAAGACATTCGCCGGGCTTTTCCGAAAGCGTAATCTCTCCGGCCATTTTTTCAGCAAGTCTTTTTTTCAAATTTTCGAAAGCTTCGTTGTCTGTCATGACATTTAAAACATGGATGATTCAAATATAAACTTAACCCAAATCCCCCAAGCGCTGCGAATTTTAGGAAATATTAAAAGATATCGTTTTTGAAAAAAAGAAAAAGGACATTAAGTCGCGTTTATTTAGAACAAAACATGAAAGAATTTGAAAAAACTCAATATTTTGCCAAAACAAATAAAATTGAGAATAAAAAAAGCAGCAAGACGAATAATAAAATCAACAAAAATGCATCTATCTTTGTTTTTGAAGTACGCCAATGGATGATCTGCCCCAGACAATTATTTTTTAAAAATCACCGGCAATCAAAACAAGAAGAAAATGAAAACGACCGCTTTTCTTTTTTGTATAAAGCCGACCCAACACGTTATTTTGAAAAAGAAATGATTCAAGATGTGTGTTTTGAACTTCCTGCTCTTGTTTTAGAGTCCGTTGATAAAAATGACAAGGACTTCATCAACAAAACAAAACTTAAAAACAAAATCGAAAACGTGATAGAGGAAAGTAAAGAATACTATTTGTTTTTAGAGCAGAATTCAATTGAAGAAATGCAAAATTCCGAAAAAATGCAAGACATCGAAAGAATGCAAATCGGAAAAATGCAAGATTTTGAAAAAAGGCAAATCGAAGAAATGCAAATCGAAAAAATAAAAGGATATAAGAAAATAAAAGAGATTGAAGAAGCGGCTTTGAGAACAAAATTGTATGCAGAAGAAATAATTGATAATCTTTCCAAAACAATTGAAACGCATGGTTTTGAAATATTAGAAAGTGCGGCAGAACCTTTTTTAGAAGAAAAACTGTTTTATTTTTCAAAAATAGACTTGTACGGCTCGCCAAAAAAAGTGATTGTGGCAGATGAAAAGCTGGCGCCTTATTTTATCCGAATCACAAAACCGCCAAAAAACGGCGTTTGGGAAAGTGATCGAATTACGGCAGCTGCCTATACAATGATTTTAGAAAATGAATTTGGAAAACAAGCGATTTCTGAAAATGCCGTTATTGATTACTCAGGCGATTTTCGAGTTCTCCGAATTCGATATGCAGATAAGAAAAAAGTTTTCAAAGCAGTGCGAAAAATCAAAGACATCAAAAACGGCAAAATGCCGAATGAAAAAAATATTCGATTGTGTGAGAAATGCATGTTCAAAGAAAT
>WRNK01000144.1 GCA_009776675.1 Methanimicrococcus sp. | reverse complement strand
TCCGAATTCATGAATGACGTGAGGTCCGGAAAAAATTCTTGGTCCTTGCAAATCATTGTTGCATTTTTCAACAAAAGCATGGAATTTTTCATGCTGCTCCGGCGTCAACATGTCATTTTCATGGCTGATCCACCGACCTGTCGGCACAATTTCATAAAACGATAATTCATGGACTTTCCATTCTTTTGCAAGCGCCCAAATCTCTTCCAAATCATTCACATTATGCGGCGCAAGAACAACATACATATTCACAAGAAGTCCGGCGTTGAGTGCATTTTGGATGCCTTCTGTTGCCATTTTAAAAACACCCGTCACACCGCGCATTTCGTCGTGCTTTTCTTCAAACGGGCTGTCAATGCTGACGCTGATTGAATAAAGACCGGACTTTTTCAAAGACATGGCTTTTTCAAGCGTTAATCCGACGCCGGATGTAAAAAGGCAGGCTATGGCTTTTTTTGGATCAACATATGCCACCAAATCTTCCAGTCCGGTGTAGCCGAGAGGCTCTCCGCCATCAAAAATAATGTTTGTGGCACCGGCATGGATGGCTTGATCAATCGCTTCCATGATTTCGTCAGGCGCTAATTTGGAGTGATTGTTTTTGTTTGGCAAAGCACAATGCAAGCAGCGGTTTGGACATTCTTCCGTGATTGAAACGGTGACTTGTTCCGGCCGATATTTTTTTAAAACAGCCGTTTTCATTCGTCCTGCAACCATTCTTTTAAATGCGGGTGACGGAATCGGCGGCATCCACGTTGAATAAATGAGAGCGTTTTTGTATTGCTTGTCATAACTCGCAAAAGAAGGATTGGCGGTTTCTTCCCTTAATTCGGCAATGTATTTTTCCCCGTCAAAAAAGGACATTTCTTGTGAAACCGTTTGTTTTAAGAAGGGAGAAAATATCCCGCCTGCCGCAACTTTTGTCTTTCCGGCATTGGGTTCGATCTCAACGCGAAAAACCGGATTTTTGTAAATCGGATACTTCATTTTATCTTTCATGTCTCTTTTTGGTTTTTCATTTTTTGATTTTTTAATCTTCATTTTTTGATATTTCATCTGTCCTGATTTTTTTATCTCTTTTTTCTTTCATCTGTTTCTGAAGTAAGCGCCGGCTTTTAGGATGGACGACGGTTTTTTCTGAATCATTAAAGACAACACGGAAAGACCTTGGTCGAATGCGTTTCCTTTCACAAGAGATGAGACATCTTCGCCTTCAAAAACTTCGAAGAGTTCATCGATTTCCTCATCATCCATTTTTCGGATCGTTTCAAGACCAATGCGACCAAAAACATGTTCCGTATATAGCGACCTTTTCCAGTTTCTTCTGTATTGGGACAACATGCGTTCGGAATAATCGGCTTTGGCAACAGCTAAGGTGCCGACTTCTCCGGCAATTCGACCGGCATGCATGGCGTATCCGATACCGGATTGACCGGCGGCACCACCAACGACCATTACATTGGATGCATATGTTTTATTCGGAATTGTCACAATCGGATCGCCGGCGGATTTGGATTCTAAAATTTCAAATTCATTATCTTTAATGCCTTTGGCTTTCTTAAAGCGTTCCACCCACGGATTTAAGAAAGCGGAAACATCTTTGCCGTAATGGCGAACATAAATGCCAATTGAAGCTTCATCATTGCCGCGCGGCAAATAACTGGATTTCCATCCAGGAGCGTGGCTGCCGACATAATATTCTGCATATTCGGACACGCCGATTCCCGGGGATTTAATTGTTAATTCCGTTCCCCATGCAATATCTTCGGGGTGTTTTATTGTGTTTAAATCAAGGGCTTTGACATTTTTGGATAAAATTCCGTCCGCAATAATCACAATTTTTGCTTTGATTTTATTTTTTTCTTCAGAGCCGGCAATCGGAGCTGCTTTTAATACAACGCCCGAATCTTTTCGGGACACATCTACAATTTCCGTTCCGGTTTGAACATTTACACCGGCAGCGATTACTTTTTTTTCATAAAACTTGTCAAATTTGGATTTGTCAATAGCATATCCCGGGGTTTTGACTTTAATTGTATGGCCGCATGGAGAGACCAATTTCATGCCTTTAATTTTGTGAACCACATAAGAAGGATCCACCTTTTCACCGGTTAAATTGATCATCCCTTTGAAAAAGGAGTTTGCCGGATGTGCATTTTCGCCAATAACTTCCTTTTTTTCAAACAATGTCACCTTAGCGCCGCCCAAAGCGGCATATCTGGCTGCCATCATGCCGGCAGGCGAAGCCCCGATAACCGCAATATCAGTTTTCTCCATCTTTTTTCTCCCTCTATTTTCCCTTAATTTTTATTTTTTTAATCTGTTTTGTTTTTCTCTTTTCTTCCTTTTTATCTTTTGCTTCTTTTTCTTTTCCTTATTTTCTTTTTTTACCAGATCATTAAATTGAAAATACTCGGATAGCTGTTGATAAATATTGATAATAAAATGTCAATAATCATTGCAGAAAACATTACGCCTCGATAATTTGATCCGTCGATGAAAAGATTGCCGCCAAGCTCAGGCATCGGATTTTTAATAAATCGAAGACATCGCCAAACCATCCAAAAACCCGAAATGAGGGCGATTATAAAGTAAAAAGGTCCAAGTCCTGCCGTCAGACCGATTGCAAGAGACAAGAGTAATCCGGCAATCCAAATCATTAAAATAAATTTGGATGTGAGCGGGATGCCGTACGTCACAGGCAATGTCGGCGCCCCTTTGGCTTTGTCACCTTCAACATCTCGAGAAACACCGGCAAGAGTAAATCCCCAATCTGTCATACAAATCATCAACCCGAATAAAATAGCAGGAATCGGCAAGTTAATGTTTCCCACATTCAATTGCCAATTCGTCAAAAAACCTGCCGGATCAAAAGCCAGCCAAATGCCGATTGGAACCAACCCGTAAGCAATGCCGACAAAGACAAAACTAAACGGTGTGGTTCTTTTGAAAAAAACCGAATAAAGTGTAATAACGCCTAAGGCAATCATTAAAACGCCAAAAGATTCCGGATTCAAATAAAATGAGATAAAAACAGCAATTAACGCCAAAGCGGTTGCGTAGATAAATGCTTGTTTCCAGCTGACAGCTCCTGACGGAATCGGGCGGTTTGGCAAGTTAATCATGTCAATATCGACATCAAAACAATCATTGAAAATATACGAACTTGTAATCGCAAAAAATCCACCGATGACCGCAAGCAAGAATGGCAGCAACAGCGGCAAATCTCCGGCAGCGCAGAATGCGGCAAGCATGGCTGTCGAAGCCGGCAATGTAATGTCCATAAAGGAAATTTCCGGTCTGAGCATTTTTATGTAAGGAATGATTTTACTTTTTATTGACAACTTCTCACCCGAAGCAACGCGCTTTTTGAAACAGTTATTGAAAAGTTAATTTCGTGAAACAATTTAATATTATTTGATGATTTTTTTCGTTTGTTTTTTTTGTTTCACAGCGTCTTTTTTTATTTTCTAATTTTTCTTTTCGTTCATTTTTTTGTTTTTTTGATCTTTGTTTTCCGATTTTTTTTTGTTAGTTTTTTTGTTTTTTCGATTTCTGTTTTCCAATTTTTCTTTTTGTTAGTTTTTTTGTTTGCCTTTTTTGTTTTTTGTCTTTTTTTGACTTGCTTTTTTCTTCTTGTTCGTCCGTTTTTTTGTCACCCAAAATCTCACATTGTTTTTTCAATTCTTCCAATAAATCATTATCCTCCTGTCGAATTTTTCGCCCTTTCAAAAATGTGAATTTGGCTTTTGGATTGAGGCGAATGAGCCTGATTGTGTTTTCCACGGCTGTCTTTAAAGATTCTCGAGAAGGTATATTTTGTACTTCTGCATTAAACGGATAGTTTTCTTCCAGTTCTTCAGGATAAGCACCAAAGGGCGGCTTAAATAAAAGAACAGAATCGAATTTTTTGCCCTTGATATCATTTTTGTTGTATTTGGCCGGTCGAATCAAAATGTCTCCCCTGAGTTCGAATCGATCTAAGCGTTTGGTGTATCTT
>WRNK01000143.1 GCA_009776675.1 Methanimicrococcus sp. | reverse complement strand
CTATAATGCTGTCACATTTGCTTTCATTTTGCGGCAGAATACGGACAAGCTGAAATCCGACAGATGTGCCTCCAAATGTTACAGTGGCGGCTGTTTGTGAGATATGTTCACCCATATTCTGCAACGAAACATCTGCGGTTTTTTGTCCCATTTTGCTCACACATCGGTTTATTTTTTCTTTTTGCCCATGTTTAATTTTTACACGTTCTTTTGTTTTTGTCTTGGAATTTCAAATTTTATTCTTTTTTGTTTTCCAAAAAGTCTTGGAATTTCAAATATCCGCAGGCGGCTGCGGCGACAGGTATAATTTTGACATCTTTGATTGTTTTTGCCTGCGTATCATCCAACTCGATTTCAACAACGGACGGTTCCGACATTCTGGCTTTTGTCGGCGAACCCGGACAAATTAAAAACGTATTTTTGTATTCATCAATTGAGGGGGTATGAATATGGCCGTAAATTAAGATGTCAACACCCATTTCTTTTAAAACATACCATCGGGCAGTGTTGTCATTTAAAGAAACGCCGGCTTCATGAATCACACCGAACTTGAATCCGTTTTGTTCAAAAATCAGTTTCTTGGGGAGAAGTCTTTGAAGAAATTCTTCATCTCGGTTACCGTGGACAGCTTTTAATTTGTTTGTTTGTTCAAAAAGGCGGTAGGCTTCTTCAGATTCAAAATCGCCGGCGTGAATGATCAGATCTGCATCTTTTATTTTTTGTTGAAGCAGCTCCGGAAAAAATGAAAAATCAGCGGCATTTTTTAAAGAGTCGGACTTTGGCAAATGCGTATCCGATATGACAAGAATTTTCATGCGTTATCCTTGAATGATATGGGCTGGTTATATAAAAAGGAAATCTTGAAACGGTTTTTTGAAACAGTTTATTGAAATAGTCTGTTGAAAATTTTAAAAACAGAAACAAGTGAATAAAAAAATTAAAAAAGAAAGAAGCTAAAAAATTTAAAAAAGAAAAAAATCCAAAAAAATTAAGAGCAAAAGCAATCAATAAAAAATTAAAACAGAAATATTTATTTTATTCCGGGTTTGCTTAAATCAACGATTTCATATGGAATACTTTCGTTTTCCAAACGTGACAGTAAGTAAGAGACTTCATCTTCAACGATGACGACGGCAGAAGCTAATCCATGATAGGCGGCTTGAATGGCGGACTCGGATGCGCCAAACATGACGTTTGGTGTGACGCCGATTCTTTTTAAAGACATCAAAGCTTCTGTTCCGATGGCGCCGATATAGGGTTTGGAATCAATGATCGGCTTTAAGCGTTCCAAATTGACAGCGTTTGAGCCGCCGCGTTTAATACGCGGAATTTTACAAATTGTAATTGTGTTGGTTTCAACATGCATGTACCCTTTTAAATCTGTAACACCGATTTCATAGCCGGCTTCTCCATACATTATGGAGGTTCCGTAAATGCCGGTATCTTTCGTTTTTGTTGCATACAGGAGCCCGTTGCGCATTTCAATGAACACTTTGTCATTCTTATGAACATCTTCATCACAAATGGCTGTCCATGTAGAGACATGACTGATGATGTCTTCCATGACACTTTGAGAATAACGCTTTAACTCAGCAGCATTATCAAGAACCCATTCCACCCCGTCTTTTGTAATCTTATAGCGAACACGGCCATCTGAATGAATGAGCCCTTCGCTGATTAATTCTTTCATATATTCTGAAATAGCTTGAGGTGTGACGCCGATTTTTATGGCAATTTCCTTTTGGCGGACATTGGGTTGATGGGCGGCAATTTCTGTCAAAACTTGAAATTTGGTCATCTCGCTTTTGCTTTGAAGAATCTTTGAGTTCATTTTTAAATCTCCTCATCCTTTTCAACAAGCTTCAAGCGCTGCCCCATGACAGAAAGTCTGTCGGAACGGCGGGCAACCGCACAAATATGGCATGTGTTGATGTTTAATTCGCGGGTTAATTTGCTCATAGAAGTGTTGCCTTCGCTAACCATTTTTTCCAAACTTTCGATTGTGTCTTTTACTTCTTCATAGGGTTTAAAAGCAAGCATAATAATGTCGCTTAAATCTTCAAAAGAGCTTTGGAAATTCACCTGTACATTTGAATAAGACGTATGATATTCCTTTACCGGACTTTTGCCGGGATCCGGAACACGCCATTTGCTTTCCAAAAGACCGGCTTTTTTGAGATTGATTAAACTGCTCAGAGAATCGCTTTCAATCGCTTCATTTAATTCTTCCTGAGTCATCCAGTTTGTTAAAAGCAAGTCGAATACTTTTTTATGTGTGCGCGATCCGAAAGTCCTTAAAAGCGGGACCAAGTAAGATGGATCATTAATGATTCTTGTTCTATCTTTCATTTATTAGGCCTCATAATATTGAATTTGCGCTTTTTGTCTTTTGAACTTTGGTGTCATTGATGAATCAATATATGTTCATTTTATGTTTATTTCATGTTCATTTTCATATAAAACAAACAATAGAGAATTTGTATCCGAAGATGGTAAAAGTTATATTCCTTGTTTTATTATTTTATATTGTTTAAATCTCAATGATTTAAAAAAAGACAAGATTAATGATAAGGTTTGCAAAGTATTTTAATATTGTTCAAAATTGTGATTTAACTCAAAAAAAATTGTGTAATCTGGTGTCAAGACTCGTTTTAAGATGCCGCATATAAATCATGTTTTATTTGATGTAATATTTTTTTCTTTTACCGGTGTTATTTTATGCAGGAACATATCAATTTATCCGTAGAAATTTATAATCTTTTAAAGGACGGTCGCCAACTTTCAATCAGCGGCATTACGCGTGAGCTTGAATCTCGCAAAATGAAAGAGCATCGTTTAATTGTGACCGGATATTTGCGTGCTTTGAAAGATTTGGATCAAATTGCTGAATTTGATTTGTCCCCCTCCAAAATTTACATGCTCAAAGAACAGGGAGCACAAGCGCCTTCTTCCTCTTCTCCTTTTTCATCGCCTTCTTCTTTAAAATCCGGTTCAAATGAGGCTGATGCAAAAGAAACGGATATTTATTCTTGCATCCGCAATAAAATTTCAAAAATGACGTCTTCTGCAATTCGTTTGGAAACGTCCGTTTACATTTTGACAACACTCTTTGATCGCCCGTGTTTTGAGTCGGAATTAATAGCTTGCGGCATTGATACCGATCAAATTTCACGTTATTTCCAACATTTTGAAGGCGCACGCGTTTTCAAACCAAAATCGGATTATAAAAAATATTATGATGAAATTCCGCAAATCCCGCGCAATTCTCCGGCATATAACATTCAGACCAACAAATTGGACTTAGAATTCTTCGGGCATACAATTCACATTTTAAATGCCGTTATAAAGGACTTTGTGGATGTTTCCGAATTGGTTTCAAAGCCCGGCAATAAAAGATTGCTGGATTATTAAAAATTTTTAAAAAACGAATCACAACAAAACTTCAAAAAAACAAAAAATTCCAAGAAAAATGGAAACTCTTTTTCAAAAAACAATTGAAAAAAAAGAAATAATTATAATAAAGAAAGACCCCCGGCAGCGACCTATATTTCCCAAAGGCTCGCACACTTTAGTACAGTATAGAACGCCGGCAAGCTTATCTTCTGTGTTCGGTATGGGTACAGGAGTTTCCCTGCCGCTATGGCCGCCGAAAGACTTTCTTTAAACGTGATGTTGTGAAAGAACGGACAGATATATAACGATTATGATTTTGAAATGTCGGACTTCGAAGAAGTCTGACAGATTTTGCGAAGTAAAATCACGTCGGACTTTGAAAAAGTCTGACAGATTTTACGAAGTAAAATCATAAATCATAACATAAAGTCATGTTCGGTTGAAGAATAAACATAAACAACAACATAGGCGGACGACATATTCAGATATCGCCTGAAAAAGCAATATTGCGATGGAACGGACAATTAGTTAACGCGGACTCAACACCTCGTTGCCTTGGTGCGTACATCCCGTTTCTATCAATCTCGTCTTTTACGAGTGTCCTTGACGATGTCTCTTATTTAA
>WRNK01000142.1 GCA_009776675.1 Methanimicrococcus sp. | reverse complement strand
AGAAATAATGTGAACATAAGGCACAATCATATGAATTGAAGACAAGAACACAATCAGCTCATGTGATAACGAAGTGCAGCTGTAAAACCCGATCACAATGCAAATCAATGTTGTACTGATTTGAACGGCTGATGAAAATGAATCCGGATTTTCAACCAAATCCAAAGCGGATTGAGACCCGGACTGTCCGCTTTTAGATGCTGTTTTCAATCGAATTTTTCGGGAAGAAAGAAGAGCTGTTTTTGAAAAAGAAAACAAGCCGTTGAGTAAAATCAAAATAAAAATAACAAAAAGTTCGAGGTAAACCATTTTGAATCAACCGATACTTTCTTTTTATCAATCTTTATTCATATACTTTTCTTAAAAGTTGAGGATTTATAAATCGTACCTAAAAAAAGATAATTTTTCAGACCTATTTGAAGAAGCATCTTGATGTGTTTTTATTATATTAATTGTTGATGATCTAAACATTCAGCCGTTTCGATTCCGAATTTTTGATTGTTTTGATTATTGTGGTTATTTAAAACGTTCAGTCGTTTTCGATTTTGGAATTTTGACTGTTTTGACTGTTTTGATTATTTAAAATGTTCAGCCGTTTCGATTCCATAAAAGATTTGCCTTTCTTTAAATAAGAATAACCGACGACTGAGACAATAAACGCACCGATTGTCGCGACAATTAAATCTTCCATAGTGTCAATTAAACCGGCGCCTTGTTCCGGCAAACCTGTGAAATATTGAGTCGGGTCATCATTCCAACATTGCATTGTTGTTCCAAAAATACAATCGAATGAATACTCTGCGACTTCCCAAAGACCGCTGACGGCAACCGCAAACAAAAATGAGACGATTGCAGCATAAATGGGACCTAATCTAAAATCAAAATCGCTGTCATTGAAGGCAGAAATCACTGCAAATGCAATCAATCCAAGAATCATTCCTGAAATCGTATGCAACATTTTGTCCCACCAAAAAAAGTATGCAAAAAAACCCATCGCTTGACCAAGGAAAGTTCCCAAAAAAATGAACAATGCAATCATTGAAATCAAATGCGGCGGAATGACGATTTTCATTTTCTTTTGGATGAAACCAGAAAGGGACATATAAATCAATGTCATCACTGTGAAAAAGAAGAAATAGAAAGATTCATTGATGAGCTCATTATCGAAAATGACGCCATCCGTTGAATAGCTGCGATAGGCTTGATATAAAAACAACAAAATGTTGACGATCAGAACAAACCAAACAAAATATCGGAGATATTTTGAGACTTTTGATTCAACCACTTTATCGGTACATTTTAAAGAGCCGTTTTGTTCACTCGATTGGTTTTTATTCGTCATAATTTAAAACCGTATTTGATTTTTTAAAAATATTGTAAAAGATGAATATTAAATATTGATGATGGAGAGGAATCAAATAATCCAACAGTTCAAGTAAATTTTAAATCAACAATAAAAATATATCATTGGATAAAAAGAATGCGCTGAAAGAATTTGTTGAATAAAATAAAATATACAGAAGACATTAAATGTTAAACGGCAGATGTCAAAATATCGGCTGCAAAAAACAAAAAAATAAAAAAACAAAAAAACAAAAAAAACGAACTCCATAGAATAAAAATCAAAAATCTTCGGGAATTTGTTTTCTTTGAATGAGTTTTTTGAGTTCGCTGACGCCAAAAACGATCAAATAAACAATGCACATGACTAGAATAATCGTAGCACCCGACGGCAAATCAAACCAATAGGACAAATAAAGACCGACAAAACTTAAAATGACGCCGATGCCTGCTGAATAAATCATCATTGTTTTCATATTGTGGGAAAATTTGCGGCTGATTGACGCCGGAATGGACAGCATGGCAATGATTAAAATAATGCCGACCACTTTAATCATGGCAACGGTTGTCAGTGCAATCAAACACAGCAGCAGGAGATAAAATTTATCTGCCGAGACGCCGACGATTTTTGTGAATTCTTCGTCAAAACACATGGCGAGAAATTCCTTATAAAACAGAATCACAACAAGCAAAATGATGAGATCAATGGCGACCATCAGCCAAATATCTGATGCAGGAACCGTCAAAATGTTTCCAAACAAATATGTCATCAAATCTGGTGCGTATCCCGGCGTCAAAAAGATTAAAATGACGCCGACTGCAACACCAAGTGACCATAAAATTCCAATGGCAGTATCTTCGGAAACACGTGTTTTTTTGCTGAGAAAACCAAGAGAGAACGCCGAGAGAATACTAAACGGCAGCAGCCCAAAAAGCGGATTCAGGCCCAAAAAAAAGCTGAGCCCGAGACCGCCAAAACAAGCATGAGATATGCCGCCGGCAATGAAAACAATCTTTTTTGTGACCACATAAACACCGATAACACCGCAGGCAATGGATGTTAAAACAGTTGCCAAAATAGCGCGCTGGATAAAAGCATATTCAAGCAGGCCAAGCAGTTCCGACATTTATTTTTCCTCCGAATCGTTATTGGCATTTTCGGGAGCGGTTGCTGTTTCGCCTGTGGTTTTGGAGGACGCGTTTGACAAAGAAATCGGCGTATGGCAGCCACAAGTACTGCCGTGGGCGCCATGGACATAAGCGTGTGTTTCTAAAACACGGTGCGGAACCCCATGAGCCACAAGATCAATGGAACAGCCGTAAGTTGAAATGAAATCGGGGCGCGACATTTCCTTATTGTCGTGGAAGAAAAGACGCCGATTCATGCAGGCAATTTTATCCATATGTGCAGAAACGGCGCCGATGTCATGGCTGATGACAATGATTGCCATCTCTTTTTTGAGATCTTCAAGCAAGCGGTATAGTTCATCCTGCATAAACGCATCCAAACCGGTGTTTGGTTCATCCATTAACAAAAATTTCGGATCATTGCAAAGGGCGCGTGCAATAAAAACACGCTGGCGCTGACCGCCCGAAAGGGCACCGATTTGAGATTTTTTATAATCCAGCATTCCGACTTTTTTCAAAACATCATGTGCCGCCTCTTTATCTTTTTGAGAATAGCGGCGAAGGAGTCCGGCTTTTTTCAAACGCCCCGTTAAAACAACATCCTCAACGCATATTGGAAAATCATAATCATATTGGCTGTATTGAGGAACGTAGCCGATAAAGCGGCGGGCTTTTTCAGGCGGCTTTCCGTCAATTGAAATATTTCCTTTGGAAATCGGAACAAGCCCCAAAATCGCTTTTAACAATGTCGTTTTTCCGCTGCCGTTTGGACCGATAATGCCTAAAATCTCCCCCGGACCGTCAATCGTCAAATCAATATCTTCAAGAACCGTATGAGAACCATATCGGACCCATAGATTATTCACATCCAAAAGGGGGGATTTTAGAGAAACGTTATCTGAAACCATAAACATCTTCTTGCATTTTCTTTATTTTTTTTAATTCAGGTGCTGTGCAAGCGCTTGACCGACAGACCTGGTATTTTCAACATAGTTTTTAGCAAGCGGGTCTAAGATATAAACCCTTCCGCCGACACTTTCTGCAATGGCGGTTGCTCCGGCAACACTGACCTGTTCCTGAACAAAAATAACGGTCACATTGTTTGTTTTTGCCACATTGATAAATTCGGTTAAAGCACGCGGGGACGGTTCTTTGCCATCGACTTCAACCGCAATTTGAGTCAGCTGATAATCGCGGGCAAGATAGCCCCAAGCGGGATGATAAACCATAAAATTACGATCTTGAAGACCGTCTAATGCCGCTTGAAGCTCGGCATCCAATTCTTGAAGTTCTTTGATATAAGCATCTGCATTTTTGCGGTATTCAGTTGCATTGGCGGGGTCAATTTCGGAAAGCCCATTGTATGTGTTTTCAACCATGATTTGAGCATTTTTTGGTGATGTCCAAATGTGAGAGTCTCCTGAAATCAAATTAATGCCAACGGAAGAATTGACAACTTTCATGCTCGGATTGATGTCAGCAAACGTTTTCATGTGCCTTGTTTCAAACACCTCTCCGGAACCAAGCTGCATATACAGTTGTGCTTTTGCCAATTCTTCGAGTTGG